>JALSRG010000057.1 GCA_026984915.1 Marinosulfonomonas sp.
CTCAACGGCTTGGGGCGCTTGAAAATAGAACCACTATTTCCGGCGCACCCCAAGCCGTTGATATTTCGCGACAATCCCGCCAGCGGTGCAGGGTTTATAGGTCTACGCCCTAATCTTTGCTCCCCGAGATTGCGTGAGGCAAAATGTGCGATGGTCATACAGATACCGCTGATCAATACTTCATGTGCATTGGGATCAACTGTACTTATTGTATTTGGAACGGACACTTGATGAGAGCATGGCGCTGGATATTCCTTACACTGTTCGGGATTGTATTGTCTGGCACTGCAAGCATAGCAGCGCCGAATGTTTCGCTAACCATCGGGGTGTTGGCGTGGCGTGGCGAGGAAAAGGCGCGGTTGCAATGGGAGCCGACCCGCGCAACCCTTCAGGCCGCATTTCCCGAATATAATATCGTATTGCGCCCTGTCGGGCTGAAGGGTATGGAGGCCGCCCTGGCTGCGCAAGAGCTGGATTTCTTTATCACAAATCCGGGCAATTATATCGAGATGGAGCAACGCTATGGGGCCTCGCGGCTGGTTACGCTGGAATCTGTGCGTGTCGGGGCGCCGGCGGCCAGTGTCGGGGCGGTTCTTTTCAGCCGTTCTGACAGGCCGGATATTCGCACATTGGCCGATTTGCGCGGCAAAACCCTGTTGGGGGTCAGCCGCGAGGCTTTTGGCGGGTTCCAGATCGGTTGGGCCGTTTTGCAACGGGCCGGTATCGACCCTTTTACCGATATGGCGGGGGTTACCTTTGCCGGTTTCCCGCTGGATAATATCGTTACACAGGTTGCGAACGGTCGCGCGGATGTCGGCACCGTTCGGGCCTGCCTACTGGAGGAAATGGCGCAGGAAGGGCGGATTGAAATGGCTGATTTCCGCATCCTGAACCCGCAGCATGTTGACGGGTTCAACTGTGCCCTGTCCAGCCCGCTTTATCCCAACTGGCCGTTTGCAAAGGCGCGGCAGACAAATCATGTTCTGGCCAAACGGGTTGCGGTAGCTCTGTTGGAAATGTTGCCGCAAAGCAAGGGTGGCATGGGACAAAGCTGGACCATTCCGCTGTCATACCAACCTGTGACCGAGCTGTTCAAATCCTTGCATATCGGCCCCTATACCCTGACTGCGGGGCAGGTGTTTCGTGAATTCCTGCAACGCAACAAAGGCTGGTTCCTGTTGGCGCTGGCCTTGGTTATTCTGGCCGCATTGCATGTGTGGCATACGGAATTTCTGGTGTTCAAGCGTACCCGCCAGCTAAAGGAAAGTCAGGAAAAGGCACGGTTGCGGTTGGCTGAACTGGCGCATGTATCGCGCCAGACGACGCTGGGGGAAATGGCGCGCGGGCTGGCGCATGAAATCAATCAGCCCCTTGGCAGCATATCGAACTATGCTGCCGGATCGGTGCGGATGATCAAAAACGGCGTCACCAGTGCGCAACTTGAGGAACCCTTGCGCGAGATTGCCCATCAGGCCGAACATGCAGGGCGGGTGCTCAAGCGTATCCGCGGCTTTGTCGACAACCGGGAAAGCCCGCGCGAGCAGGCCGATATCAATGCCCTGTTGACCGAAGCGATTGAGCTGCTGGGGGCGGAACTGCGGCAGGCGAATATCACCGTGCAAAGCCGTCTGGCGCATGACCTGCCGCCGCTTTCGGTGGACGGGGTGGCGATTGAGCAGGTGGCGGTCAATCTGATCCGCAATGCGATCGAGGCAATGGCGGGGCAGGCAAGTGGCCCCAGAATATTGCAGGTGAGCAGCGCGCGCGACAAACGCGACGATACCCGCCTGCGTGTAACTATTCGCGACAGCGGGCCGGGTCTGGATGCAGATGCCCTTGAACATATTTTCGAGCCGTTCAACAGCGACAAAAGCAGCGGCATGGGACTGGGGCTGTCGATCAGCCAATCAATCATTGAATCACACGGCGGCATGATTTACGCCGACAGCAATCCTGATGCCGGGCTAAGCATCAGCTTTACCTTGCCGGTAGATCAAGGAAATGACGAATGAGCCACACCGATGCCCCCCCGCTGATCCATGTTGTCGATGATGACGAAGGGATGCGCAAATCTCTGTGCTGGCTGATCAGCTCGGTCGGGCTTGAATGCCGTGCCCATGTGTCGGCCGATGCCTTCATGGCGGGGTTCAATGACAAACGTCCGGGTTGCCTGTTGCTGGATATCCGTATGCCCGGCCTGTCGGGGCTGGATTTGCAACAGGTGTTGCAGCGGCTGAACAGCAGCCTGCCGGTGATCTTTCTGACAGGTCATGGCGATGTGCCGATGGCGGCGCGGGCCTTCAAGGCGGGGGCGTTCGATTTTCTGGAAAAACCCTGCAATGATCAGGTGCTGCTGGACCGGGTGCAAGAGGCCGTGGCCGAACATCGTCGCCGATTGGCCGAACGTGACCAGCAGGCCGAACTGCGCCAGCGCATCAACGCCCTGACCGACCGCGAACGGCAGGTGGCCGAACGTGTCAGCGTTGGTCTGCGCAACAAGGAAATTGCCGCCGATCTGGGGATCAGCCAGAAAACGGTCGAACTGCACCGCCACAACGTGATGGAGAAGATGCAGGTCGACAGCGTTGCCACCCTGGCCCAGATATGGGCGCAGGCAGACACATAGGGCAAACCTAGGGCG
>JALSRG010000058.1 GCA_026984915.1 Marinosulfonomonas sp.
AACGCATGATTTTTTTCGGTCAACCGCCACAGCAACGGCAAGCGCAAACCCAGTGATTTCACAGTGTCCCAAACCCCCACAAGCTCGATCTCGGTGCGTTCATGGCAAAACGCACGCGCAAAAGCCTGGGCCGCCGCGCCATGCGGGTCAGATTCGTAATGCCGCCAAACCTGCCGGATGTTTCGCTCCGTTGCATCATTGGCCCGCAACAGACCAACCCGGTCAATCATTCCGGCAAGTGAGCGAACGGCATAGGCGCCGCGCGAATACCCGAAAAGGAAAATCCTGTCGCCCGGATGGTAACGGCTGGCAATGACGCCATAGGCCCGCTGGATCTGATGGTTGATGCCACGGCCGGTGATCACGTCGCGCAAACTTCGCCAGCTATGCCATTGCACGCCGGCTTCGTAATACAATGACAACCGCGCCTGGGTCGAAGCCTCGTGCAGCAGCTTGTAGGTGGTTCCGGCGTTGGTTTCAAAACCCTCTTCGAGCGAGGACATCGTCCCATCCAGAATGACGATATGATCAACCCGCCCCCTGGCCGGGCGGGGTGGGACACGCGAAACCCAGGGGCGATAACGCGCCCAGCTTCTTATCCGGTCAATCCAGTTCACGCATCCCCCGCACCCTATTGATGCAAAGCCTGCCAGATGCGCAGGGGGGTGAACGGCATGTCCAGCGACCGGACGCCTGTTTCCGAAAGCGCATCAGCAACAGCATTGGCAACCGCCGCCATGGCGCCAACGGTGCCCGCCTCTCCACATCCCTTCATGCCCATGACATTGGCAGTCGACGGCACCGGTTCGGTTGTAAAACGCACCATCGGCAGCATGTCGGCCCGTGGCATCGCATAATCCATGAAACTGGCTGTCAAAAGCTGGCCGTCTTCATCATGCACCACATGCTCGTACAAGGCCTGCCCAATCCCTTGCGCCACACCTCCATGCACTTGACCTTCGGCCAGCAACGGGTTGATCAGATTGCCAAAATCATCCGTAACGCTGTAGCTCAGCAAGGCAACCTGACCGGTTTCCGGATCAATTTCCACCTCGGCCACATGCGCGCCATTCGGGTAGGACCGCCCCGGAAGCGTGGCCGTCGCCGTATGTTTCAGAAGATCGGCACGACCTGCGGCACGGGCCATCTCGGCCACCTCCAGCATTGTCGGAGTCAGGTTTTTCGACGCGATGCGAAACTGAACATCGTCAAAAACCACATCTGCGGCATCAACCTCCAACGCCTCCGCCAGAAACGCCGTAAACGCCGCCACCATCTTTTCAACCGTTGCCAGAGTTGCCGAGTTCTGCGTGGTGACAGAGCGAGACCCGCCCGTGCCGCCACCCCTGGCAATCAGGTCACTATCGCCCTGAACCACGCTTATCCGCTCTGCCGGAATACCTGTCTGATCGGACAGGAACTGGGCAAAAACCGTTTCATGCCCCTGCCCGTTCGACTGGGTGCCGACAAAAATCGAGACCGTCCCGTCGTCATTGAATTCAACGCGTGCGTCCTCGCTCGGGTCCCCCAGAATCGATTCAATGTAATAACACAGCCCCTGGCCGCGCAGCATCCCCCGGCGGGCCGAGTCCGCGCGACGCTCGGCAAATCCCGCCTGGTCACATTCCAGTGCCTGCCGGTCCAGAACCCGATGAAAATCACCGACGTCATATTCTTCGCCAGTGGCTGATTTGTAGGGAAATGCCGCCGCCGGGATAAAGTTTTTGCGCCTCAGTTCCCAGGGATCCACCGCCAGTTCTCTTGCTGCCTGATCAACCATGCGCTCCAGCGCATAAATCGCCTCTGGCCGCCCGGCGCCCCGATAGGCATCCACCGGGTTTGTGTTGGTATAAATGCCCTGCACCCGCATATACGTGGTTTGCAGATCATAGGGGCCGGTCAACACCTTTGAGAACAGTTCGGACTGGATGATTTGTGCAAACTCGGAATTGTAGGCGCCAAGGTTGCTGAAAGTGTTCACCCGATAAGCTGTCATGCGGTGCTTGCTGTCAAACCCCAGTTCACAGGTGGAAACCAGATCCCGCCCGCCGGTGTCGCTCAGCATGGCCTCTGTCCGGTCCGACATCCAGCGCACCGGACGGCCCAACAGAAATGACGCCGCCGCAACAGACAGGTATTCCGGGTAGCCCATCCCCTTCATGCCAAATCCGCCACCGACGTCCGGTGTGGTCACATGGATGCTTTCATCTGGCAGATCAAGACCTTTTGCCAGATCGCGTTTAACACCCCAGACCCCCTGACCGCCAAAGGCAAAATGCAGCCGCGTTCCATCCCAGTCGGCAACACAGCCCCGCGGCTCCAGCGAATTGACAATGATGCGGTTGTCGGCAATCTGCATCCTGACCACATGGGCGGCCTCGCGCAATGCGTTCTCACAGGCGGCTGCATCGCCTTTTTCCCAATCATATGCCACATTCTGCGGCGCTTCGGCATGAATCTCTGGTCCACCAGGGGCAACCGACACCTGCGCTGGCAATTCGTCATAATCGAACGCGATGCATTCCGCGGCATCCCTGGCCTCGGACAGCGTTTCCGCTATGACCAGCGCAACCGGCTCTCCAACAAAACGGACCCTGTCCTGCGCCAGCACCGGACGAAAGGGTGTCGCCCCCGTGCTGCCATCACGGTTGGCAACCGTCAGCGCGGACATGCCGATATCCATTCCGGCGGCCGTCAAGTCCTGCGCGCTCAGAACGGCATGTACACCACTTGCAGAACGCGCGGCATCCAAATCCAGCTTGGTAATCACCGCATGGGCGATCGGTGAGCGCAGAAAAAAGCCGAAAAGAGCGTCTTTCGGGGCAACATCATCAATATACCGCCCGTTGCCTGTCAGAAACCGGACATCTTCCACCCGCTTGACCGCCTGGCTTTTGCCGAACTTTTCCATGAAACCTCCTGCACTGCACTGCTGGTGCGCCAAAAGACAGGTTAGCGGTTAATACGGAACTGTCCAGTGCAAGGGGCAAGGTTAGGGTGTGTTCCCCCTGGCCTCAACCGTTATCAGTTTGGCGTTTCCATAGCCGTTGAAACCGGTCTGAGTGGCTGCGGCATAGGCCCCCATGCCATGGAAAAGAACGTAATCATCTTCCGCAATGCTGTCGGGCAACATCACTGGTTCCGGTAACTGATCAAGGCTGTCACAGGTCGGGCCAAAAACCCTGCGCGGGCTGAACGGTCCGGATTTCCGGCGCCCGTCCGTATCAAGAACCGTCAGACGGGCCACGGTACCCATGGAGGGGCTTTCGCCAAAACTGCCGTATAACCCGTCATTCAGGAAAACCTCGCCCGAGGCGCGAACCGCCTTTACCCGGGTGCCAAGCGTGAAAGCGTCGGCAACCATCGCCCTGCCCGGCTCACAGAACAGTTCTGGCATCTGGCCGCCGAATTCAGCCTTTGCCGTTTCACCAATCGCGGCAAATATCGCCGGAAGATCCGGCGCAGCACCGCCCCGGCGCGCGGCAAAACCACCCCCCACGTTCAGCCGGTGGATTTGAACCCCGGCTGATCGTGTGATCTTTGCGCAGGCCACCATATAGGCAACCCATGCGCCGGGATCATGGCATTGCGTCCCCGGATGAAAACACAATGCCGGCCGGTATCCATAATCCGCAACCTGACGCAGCAGCTTTGCCGCACCGGCCGGCGATACACCGAATTTCTCTCCGAAATCATAAGTGGCGCCTGAAATCGGCAGCTTGAGCCGCACTGCGACTTCGGTTCCTGGCTGCACACCTTCCTGCCGCAGTTTTTCCAGCTCCGGCGCACTGTCAACGGACCAGGAGCGGCACCCAAACCCCACGGCCTGGCGAATTTCCAGACGCGAGCGGACAGGATTGTTATAGTGCAAAACCGCCTCCGGCAGGGCAGTGCGCACGGCCCGCATTTCAACAACCGACGCCACATCAAAACAACGGATGCCGGCGGCAACGAGGTTTTCCAGCACTGCGGGGGCATCATTTGCCTTGACTGCATAGGTCACAAGCCCCGGAAAGCCGGACTGAAATCGCCTGGCGGTTTCCTGCAACCGCTCTGGCATGAAAAAGTAAACCGGATAATCCGGTTGATGGCTGTGGATGTAATGTGCCGGATCGGGCCATATTGCGGGGCTGTAGCTCATGAACCACCCATTTTATCTGCTGTTCAGGTCTCCCTCTGATTATTTCCGGGCTGCTTAACAATATCACTTGGCATTCTGGGCAAAACAGATAGTTTTATCGGCAAAACAACAATGGTATCGGCAAAATGGATGATCTCGACAAAAAGCTTATTGCGCAACTTGGGCAGAATGCACGCGTTTCCATTGCCACCCTTGCCCGGCGATTGGGCGTGGCGCGCACCACCATACAGGCCCGGATCGAAAGGCTGGAAAACCGCAACATCATAGCCGGTTACACGTTGAAGCTCGGTGAGAACGCGCGCAGGAACCGGTTGCGCGCGACCGCCCTGTTGCAGATCGAGCCACGCAGTAATGCCAGAATTCTGCAGCGGCTTGAGGCTTTGCCCCAGATCGAATGCGCCCATACGACCAGCGGCCGGTTCGATCTGATCCTGCAACTGGTGGCCGAAACCACGCAGGAGCTTGACGAAACCCTGGACAGTATTGGCGGCATTCCCGGCGTCCAGAAATCGGAAAGCCTGATCCATCTCACCACCCGAATTGATCGCGCTGTGTAATTATTTGCTACCGGATGGAATAAACCACCTTGCCGCGGTGTTTGTATTGATAGCTGGCCCGATAACCGGTCCGGTCATGACAATCAAACCAAGGAGCAACAGAATGCGCCATCCGATCCTGCTTTCCACCTTTGCCGCCATTGGCCTTGCGGCCTGCAGTGCTACGGCCGGGAACATGATGCCTGAAGGCATTACAACCCACAAAACCGCCATCGGCACGGTTCTGGCCAACGATGCCGGCATGACACTCTATGTTTTTGACAAGGATAAACCGGGGGTCTCCAACTGCTACGGAGGGTGCGCGGAAAAATGGCCGCCGGCCTTTGCCGACGCAGACACCAAGCTGGCCGACGGGTTTTCGCTGGTCAGCCGCAAGGACGGCACCAGCCAGATCGCCTATCACGACGCCCCGCTCTACACCTGGTTCAAGGACAAGGCGCCGGGTGACACCACCGGCGACGGCGTCAAGGGTGTATGGCATGTTGCCAAGCCCTGAACAAAACCGATAACCTTGCGTGGTCCTGCCTGGCAGGGCCACCCCGAAGGGTCCACGGATGAGCGCCTATGAAAAGGAACTGCAAGCCTGCCTGCCAGATCTCTGGCGCTATGGTTATGCCCTGACAAGAAACCGCGACACGGCTGATGATCTGGTACAGGACTGTGCCGAGCGTGCCTTGCGCAAGCGCCGTCTCTGGCGGCCCACCGGCCCCTTGAAACCCTGGCTTATGAAAATGCTGTTAAATCTTTACCGCAATCAGTTGCGCAGCCAGTCCCGCCGCCCGGTTCTGGTTGAACTGGCCCATGACAACAGTGCCGCGCAGGATCCACTGCCGGCAAAACTGGCACTTGGCGAAACGGCGCGGGCGATTCAGACCTTGCCGGAAGAACAACGCCAGGCCTTGCTGCTGGTGGTACTGGGCGGGCTGAGCTACAAGGATGCAGCCCTGGCACTGGAAATTCCACAGGGCACCCTGATGTCACGCATCGCGCGCGCCCGCGCGGCATTGCGCAGCGAAATGTCACCCTCAAACCCGAATGAAAAGCAGGCCGGATCATGAATCAAGCCCCTGACCATATCAGCCAGGACATGCTGCATGCCTATGTGGACGGACAATTGGACGCCAGCGACATCGAACTGGTCGAACGCCATCTTGCCGCCAATCCCGAGATCGCCGCAGAAATTGCCGATTGGCAGGCGCAAAATGCAGCCCTGCGTGATTTGTTTCCGTCTCCTGACAGGCTGCCGGAAATCTCTGCACTGGCCGCAAATCACCCGCATGTCCCCTGGCGTTCTGTTGCAGCTGCAATCACCATGCTCGGCCTGGGGCTTGCCGGCGGCTGGTACGGCCATGGTTTGCTGGCAAATCGGCCGCAAAACACGGAAATCGTCGCCAATCTTGTGCGCGAAGCCATTGCCGCCCATGTGGTTTATGCCTCGGACCCGGTTCGCCCGGTGGAAATTCCGGCTGCGCAGGAAGACCTGCTTGTCAAATGGCTGTCCAAACGGCTGGGTCGGGCGCTGGTTGTTCCGGACCTTTCGGCACAAGGGTTCAAACTGGTTGGGGGGCGGTTGTTGTCGGCGCAGGAAGGACCGGCCGCCCAGTTCATGTATCAGAACGCCGATGGTGAGCGCATCACCCTTTTTGCCGTGCGCGCCGACAACGGCCAGATGGCGGAATTTGAATTTGACAGCAATGGCAAGACCAACAGTTTTTACTGGCAGGACGAAAAACTGCGCTTTGCGCTTGTTGGCGATTTGCCGCGCGATGATCTGAACAAACTTGCCGTCAGTGTCTACAGGGCTTTTTCCTGATTTCGCTCGTGAAGCAAGGGGCGCCGCGGGGATCTGCCTTCACTCTCGGGAACAATGTCCCCATTTCCGGTGATCCAGTGGCAGATACAAAACACTGGCCATGAATTGGGGCCGGGGGGCAGAAACACGCCCCCCGGCAGATCCTTCGTGGAGTGAAAGATCAGCGCTTGCGACGGCGCTTCAGCCCCAGCCCCCCAAGGGCGCCGAGCAGTAACAGCCCTGATGCCGGCAACGGAACCGGTGCAGGGGCCATAGGGGATCGTTGAGTGAATACGCGAACATAATCACCCGGCGTATTTGCAAACAGATCAACCCAAAGACGGTTGGCATTTGTCGGGTCGATCCAGACAGAATCCGCACCCTCCAATCCACGCAGCGAAGGGTTGAGATAGTTCACCGCAGTGTTGGCCAGATAATCGCTGGCAAACAGCGTTGCCGTGCTTGTTGCAATGCCATAAATCGCTGCGTCGAAATCCACATAGCCAAGAACGTTTTCTCCGCCATGCGGGCTAAATGCCGGGTCAAACCCGATATAATGGCTGGCCACAATATCTCCGGCCATGGGCGATGTGCCTATATCAACGCTGATCGTGGCCGTAATGGCAATATTCTGATCTTCGTTAAACGCGTAAAGGTTATTGTCTTCAAAGGTATCATTGCCGATCGAAAACCCGGTGCTGGGGTCAAGTTCCACAAACATTCCGCCATTGGTAAGCGCTGACCCGCCGGTCAAGGCCCCACCAACAACAACGGCAGAAGCTGCCGTTGCCGAAAACGCCGTTAGCGCCCCCGCCATCATTAATCTGGCTATTTTATTCATCAAAGTACTCCCGTTCCTTTTATTCCCTTGCAGCAAACTAAAGGAATGGATTGTTGAGCGTATCACCCATATGGGGTAAATGGCTCCATTATTTGCATTTATTGTTTGTTGTGGTTTTTATCTTTTCCGGCACAAATGCCAAAAACAGCGAAAATGGCAAAACAATCAGGGCATTCCGGCTTTTCCTTGCCGCAGCGCCCATGTACACAGCCCCAAATCAAAACTTTCACCGGACAGCCTGATGACAATGGAAAAGACATTCAACGCAAAAGAGGCCGAGGCACGGATTTACGAGGCCTGGGAAAAAAGCGGCGCCTTCAAGGCCGGCGCAAATGCCAAAGAAGGTGCCGAGACATTTTGCATCATGATCCCGCCGCCGAATGTGACGGGTTCCTTGCACATGGGCCATGCCTTCAACAACACGTTGCAGGATATTCTGATCCGCTGGCACCGGATGCGCGGCCACGACACCCTGTGGCAGCCCGGACAGGACCACGCCGGCATCGCCACCCAGATGGTGGTGGAACGCAAACTGGCCGAAGAGGGCAAGCGCCGCACCGATTTCACCCGCGAAGAATTCATTGCCAAGGTCTGGGAGTGGAAAAGCGAAAGCGGCGATACCATCATCAAGCAGCTCAAACGCCTTGGCGCTTCCTGCGACTGGTCGCGCAACGCTTTCACCATGGCCGGTGCGCCGGGTGATCCGCGTATTGGCCACGAAAACAGCCCCGATTTCCACGCTGCGGTGATGAAGGTCTTTGTCGATATGTACAACAAGGGCCTGATCTATCGCGGCAAGCGGCTGGTCAACTGGGACCCGCATTTCGAAACCGCGATTTCCGATCTTGAAGTGGAGAATATCGAGGTCGACGGCCATATGTGGCACTTCAAATACCCGCTGGCCGGTGGCGCGACCTATACCTATGTGGAAAAGGACGAGGATGGCAATATCGTGCTGGAGGAAGAGCGCGACTATATCAGTATCGCCACCACCCGCCCCGAAACCATGCTGGGCGACGGCGCGGTTGCGGTGCATCCTGATGATGAACGTTATGCGCCCATCGTTGGCAAACTGTGTGAAATTCCGGTTGGCCCCAAGGAACACCGCCGCCTGATCCCGATCATCACCGATGAATACCCTGATCCCGATTTCGGCTCGGGGGCTGTGAAAATCACCGGCGCGCATGATTTCAACGATTACGGCGTGGCGATGCGCAACAATATTCCGCTCTATGTGCTGATGGACACCAAGGGGCATATGCGCAGCGACGGGCTGCCGTATGACGAGGCAGCGGCGATTGCCAAAAAGATTGCCGAAGGCGGCGCGGCCCCTGCCGACACCACCCCGATCAATCTGGTGCCGGAACATCTGCGCGGGCTTGACCGGTTTGACGCACGGCAAAAGGTGATCGAGGAAATCACCGCCGAAGGCCTGGCCGTGATGGTGCCCAACCCGGCTTATGAAAAGGCCAAAGCGGCTGGGGTCCCGGATCAGGTCCGGGACAGCACAGCTCCGGCCGCCGAGCCGGAGCCTCTGCCACCGGAATTTATCCCCTATGTCGAAAACAAAAAGATCATGCAGCCCTTTGGCGACCGCTCCAAGGTGGTGATCGAACCGATGCTGACCGACCAGTGGTATGTGGACACGGCGAAAATCGTCGGCCCCGCGATTGACGTGGTGAAATCGGGTGAAATCAGACTCATGCCCGAACAGCAGAAGAAAGTGTATTTCCATTGGCTGGAGAATATCGAGCCATGGTGTATCTCGCGCCAACTCTGGTGGGGGCATCAGATTCCGGTCTGGTATGACGAGGACGGTAAAGAGTATTGCGCCGCCTCGGAAGCGGAAGCCGTGGAAATGGCCGGTGGCAAAACGCTCACCCGCGACCCCGACGTTCTCGACACCTGGTTCTCCTCCGGCCTCTGGCCGATCGGCACCCTTGGCTGGCCCGAGGACACACCGGAACTGAAAAAATACTTCCCTACCTCGGTGCTGATCACCGGCTTTGACATCATCTTTTTCTGGGTTGCCCGGATGATCATGATGCAAGAGGCCGTGGTCGGACAGATCCCATTCCATACCATCTATACCCACGCCCTTGTCCGCGATGAAAAGGGCAAGAAGATGAGCAAATCCCTGGGCAACGTGATCGACCCGCTGGATATGATCGACGAATACGGCGCCGATGCGGTGCGCTTTACCGTCACTGCCATGGCGGCGATGGGGCGTGATCTGAAACTCTCGACCCAGCGCATCGCCGGCTACCGCAATTTCGGCACCAAACTGTGGAACGCCGCCCGCTTTGCCGAGATGAACGAATGCAAACCCGTGACCGGCTTCGACCCCGCCGCCTGCACCCAGACGGTGAACAAATGGATCGTCGGTGAAACGGCGCGTGCACTGGCCGCAACCAACACGGCGCTCGAAGCCTTCCGCTTCAACGACGCCGCCAACGGGCTTTACAGTTTCGTCTGGGGCAAGGTCTGCGACTGGTATGTGGAATTCTCCAAACCCCTGCTGCAATCGGACGACACCACCGTGGTGGCCGAAACCCGCGCCACAATGGCCTGGGTGATTGACCAATGCCTGATCCTGCTGCACCCGATCATGCCGTTTATCACCGAAGAACTGTGGAGCAGCATTGCCGATCGCCCCAACATGCTGGTGCATCAGGACTGGCCGGATTACGATTTTTCTGACCCTGCGGCAGATGCGGAAATGAACTGGGTTGTGCATCTGATCGAAAGCATCCGCTCGATCCGCACCGAAATGCGGGTGCCGGCGGGGGCAAAACTGCCGATGCTGGTGCAGGAACTGGACGACGCAGGGCGCACCGCCTGGGCCAACAATGAATCTCTGATCCTGCGTCTGGCCCGCATCGAAAATCTGACCGAAGCGCCTGAGTTGCCCAAAGGCGCAGTAACGATTGCGGTCGAGGGCGGTGTCTTCGCCCTGCCACTGGCCGATGTAATCGACGTTTCGGCGGAAAAGGAACGACTGCAAAAATCGCTGACCAAGCTGGAAAAGGAAATGGGCGGACTGAAGGGCCGGTTGAACAACCCCAAATTCGTCGCCAGCGCGCCGCAAGAAGTGGTCGCCGAAAGCCGCGAATTGCTGGACCAGAAGGAAGAAGAGGCCAGCAAACTGAAAGCCGCGATGCAGCGTCTGGCCGATATGGGCTGATTCCAAATGGGCCCGATATCCCCCGCGCGGAGCGCATTAAG
>JALSRG010000059.1 GCA_026984915.1 Marinosulfonomonas sp.
CTAGATTCGGAAATGCGAATAACGAACCAAAGGCCTCTCGGGATTTATTTCTCGGGGGCTTTTCTTTTACCGTCCTGTCTTTTCGTGCCTCCTTTGTTGCTGCTCCACTCTTTTGTTACCCACCGTTGCTGTCTTTCCAGCCCCGGTGAATTTCGGCCAGATGGGTGACAAGCCAGTCGTCAAACCCGTCGGCGTTTTTGCTGTTGATGGTCAGAACCACCTTGCCCGCCTTGCGGCTGGCCCTAGCGATTTCGGTGCCGCTTTCGCTGCGCAGTTTTTCCACAACCGGTGCCGGTTTCGGTTTTTGCTGTTTGGCCTTGCCCAGCCCGCGCATCACCGCCTCGAACCGTTTGTCCGAGGTTTCGCCAATGGCCAGCACCACGCCATCCGTGTCCGCCTGATCCAGCAGATCCGCCAGCGCCAGCCAGCGCTCGCGGCCAATGCCGGGGGCGGCGCCGATGGCCTCGATCAGGGGCAGGGGGGTGCGATCGGCCACGCTGAGCATGCGTGAAATCAGAGTCTTGTCCATATGCAGCGCATCGCAGATCACCTTGCGCTCATAGCCGCCATCGCGCATCTGGCGGGCGAAATTGGCCTTCTCGATGAATGTCAGATCCTTGCGGGCGCTGTTTTCCTGCCCCTGGGCAATCACCAGTTCGCGATCATCCAGAACCCGCACCAGCGCTTTGACCGGCTGGCCCAGCTGTTTCAGCGCCGCAACACGGCGGCGGCCGTAAACCACCTGATAGCGTTCGGCGTCATTCGGATTGGGACGCAGCAGAACCGGCACCTGCTGGCCGTATTCACGGATCGAATCCACCAGCGCCGCCAGATCATCATCCGCATCCAGACGGTCGTCCAAACCGGCTGTGTCGATCAGGCGCGGGTCCACTTCGATCACCGAGCGGCGCTTGAGATCGGCGATCGACTGGCTGACCGCACCGATCGCGCCGGTGGTGTAACGGGGTTTGGCCGCATCCACGCGGGCAGGGGGGGTACCATCGGTTTTCGGAGCCTCCATCAGCCCTTTCAGTATATCCTTACGCGCCATTTTCACGCCCCCATGCTGATTGCACCAGTTGTTCGATCTCGCTGTTCACCGCGTTCAGGCTCTCCATTGCCCGTTCATAGGTGGTGCGGGTGAACTGGCTTTTTTCGACCTCGTAAAGCGTCTGCTTGGTCAGCCCCGCATCGGAAATGGCGGTGGATTTCAGCACCGGATGGTTCAGCACATTTTCCCCGAACATCGAGCGCATGAAGCTGACCATCTGGTTCTGCGGACCGTCGCCCGGCTCGTAACGTGTTATAACATAACGCATCCAGTCATAGGACATGTCACCGCCGGCCTCGGCCACCACACCCAGCAGGTTCGAAGTCATCAGCAGGAACTGGCACATGCTCATCACGTCCAGCATCTGCGGATGCACCGTCACCAGAACCGAAGTTGCGGCCGACAGGGCCGACATTGTCAGAAACCCCAGCTGGGGCGGGCAATCCATCACCACCACGTCATACTCCTTTTCCACATCCATCAGCGCATCGCCGACTCTGGTAAAGAAAAGGTTGCCATCCCGTTGCGCCAGCGCGCGCGGGGTGTCGTGCTCGAACTCCATCAGGTCCAGATTTCCGGGGATCAGATCGAGGTTGGTGAAATAGGTTTTCTGGATCACATCCCGAAGGGGCAGGGGGTCTTCATAGCGGATTGCGTCATACAATGTGCCCCCGTCCAGCAAGTCGAATTCCGGCTGGAACCCGTGCAGCGCCGACAGGCTGGCTTGCGGGTCAAGGTCGATGCCCAGCACGCGATAGCCGTCCAGCGCCATCTTTTGCGCCAGATGCGCGGCGGTGGTGGTTTTGCCGGACCCGCCTTTGAAGTTGATCACGGTGATCACCTGCAAATGGTCGCCATCGCGGCGGCCGGGCAGATAGGTGCCGGGGGTTTTCGCCCCGACCTCCAGATATTCGCGCAGCGCCTGAATGTCGTTTGGCGAATAATAGCGCCGCCCGCCGGTGCGGATCTCGGGCGAGGGGCCTTTGCCGTCCAGATGCAATTTGCGCAGATAGGCGTCCTTGACGCCCAACAGCCCGGCCACTTCACCCGAGGTGAATTTGCGCAGTTCTTTCTTTGCATTGGGCGGAAACAGCTGCGCCCGATGGGCCTGAAGCCGTTCCGAAAGCCGCAACGCATGATCGCCGATCAGCTGATCTATTCTTGTCTTTTCCACTGCCATCTGTTCATCTTGCCCCGATATCCGCCTCGTTACGCCAACCGTTTGTTACGGTCTTTCGCGTTTTATTCTGTTAATTCCGTAACAACATGGCCGGATCAAGAGATTCTGGCAAGCAATATTTTACCGTATCTTGTGGGTAACAAAAGCAAGGGCACTATTGTTGCAGGGGGACATGCCCCTCAAGGGCATCGTCAAGTTGTTGCGCTTAGTTTGAGTTTTTCCGAACAGCCAAATTTATCCGAATGCAATTTCACACGTGATATCATGCCAGACGGCAAAAGCATCTGATCTGGCGCGGCGATAGGAAAC
>JALSRG010000060.1 GCA_026984915.1 Marinosulfonomonas sp.
GGCGCGTCGGCCATGGTGCGGCAGGTGGCGGCGTCGGCGTCTACTTCGTCAACGATGACGTCCATGACCTTGCCGACCTTGGCCGCCAGTTTGGCCTCGGATATGGCCTGTGCCTTGGCCATGAAACGGTCCCAGCGGTCCTGTTTCACATCCTCCGGCACATGGTCGGGCAGGGCGTTCGAGCGCGCGCCGGCGACGTTTTCGTATTGGAAGCAGCCGACGCGGTCCAGTTGGGCCTGGTCCAGCCAGTCCAGCAGGGTCTGGAACTCGGCCTCGGTTTCGCCGGGGTAGCCGACGATGAAAGTGCTGCGCAGGGTGATGTCGGGGCAGACCTGCCGCCACGCCGCGATTTCGTCCAGCGTTTTGGCACCGGCGGCGGGGCGGGCCATGCGTTTGAGCGTGTCGGGGTGGGCGTGCTGGAACGGGATGTCGAGATAGGGCAGGATCAACCCGTCGGCCATCAGCGGGATCAGATCGCGCACATGGGGGTAGGGGTAGACATAGTGCAGGCGCACCCATGCGCCAAGCGATCCCAGATCGCGGGCCAGATCGGTGATATGGGCACGGTGGCCCTTTTCGGTCGCATATTTCAAATCCAGCCCGTAGGCCGAGGTATCCTGCGAGATCACCAGCAGTTCCCTGACACCGGCCTCCACCAGCCGCTCGGCCTCGCGCATCACCGCAAAGGCGGGGCGCGAGGCAAGGCGGCCGCGCATGTCGGGGATGATGCAGAATTTGCAGGCGTGGTTGCAGCCTTCGGAAATCTTCAGATAGCTGTAGTGGCGCGGGGTCAGGGTGACGCCGCTGGCCGGCAGCAGGTCGATATAGGGATCGGGCGACGGCGGCACGGCCACATGCACCGCGTCCAGCACCTGTTCGTATTGGTGCGGCCCTGTGACGGCAAGGATCTGCGGGTGGTGTTCACGGATATAGTCCGGCTCGGCCCCCAGACAGCCGGTGACAACGACGCGGCCGTTTTCACGCAGGGCCTCGCCGATGGCGTCCAGGCTTTCGGCCTTGGCGGAGTCCAGAAAGCCACAGGTGTTGACGATCACCGCATCCGCGCCGGTGTAGTCGGGGGAAATGGCGTATCCTTCGGCGCGCAGGCGGGTCAGGATGCGTTCGCTGTCCACCAGCGCCTTGGGGCAGCCAAGCGACACCATGCCGATGCGCGGCTGACCCTCGCGGGCCGGTTCATTGATCCGCGCGCGCGGGGCAAGGTCGGGGCGCAGGGAAGGAGGGTTTTTGCTCATGCGCTGCCTATAGGGCATGCAGAGGGGTAAGGAAACGGGTTTGCCACAGGGTTTTGTGCCAAAAAATGCCGAGGCACATGGAAAATTGATCCATATCATTGGCAGCCCGATGATGTGTGCCAGATTCGAACGAAGGGTTTTGTGGTCAATCACCAGCAGCAAAGACAGGATATTCCGGATGGGCAGGCAGCAGAATTTTGACGTTATCATCATCGGTGCCGGGCCAGCCGGCCTGTCATTTGCACGCAGTTTGAAGGACAGCGGCCTGCAAATTGCCATTGTTGAAAAACTGCCGGAAGAGGTTCTGGCGGATCCGGCTGAGGACGGGCGTGATATTGCGCTGACCCATAAATCGGAACAGATCATGCGTGATCTGGGGATGTGGGAGAAGATACCCGCCGATGAGATCGGCTTTATTCGCAAGGCCAGGGTGCTGAATGGCGCGTCTGCTTTTGCCTTGCAGTTTGACAACCTGCGCAGCGGGGCTGACTATCTGGGGCGCATCCTGCCAAACCATCTGATCCGGCGGGCGGCCTATGCAAGCGTGCAGCCGATGGAAAATGTTTCCCTTTTGGCCGGCGCGGCGGTGACGCAGGTACAGACCAATACCACCGAAGGCGTGGTGACGCTGGAAAGTGGCACCAGCCTGCATGCGCCGCTGGTTGTGGCCGCGGACAGCCGGTTTTCCCAGACACGGCGCATGATGGGCCTGTCGGCGTCGATGCTGGATTTCGGGCGTGTGGTGATTGTCTGCGAGATGCACCACGAACGGTCGCATGACGATACGGCCTATGAATGCTTTCAGTATGACCAGACCCTGGCGGTTCTGCCGATGGTCGGGCTGACATCTTCGGTTGTCGTGACCTTGCCGGCAGATCGGGCCGACGCGGTGATGGCGATGCCGGACACGGCGTTTTCCGCCGATGTCGAGCGGCGGTTTGGCGGCAAGCTGGGGCATATGGAACTGTGCAGCCCGCGCCACCCTTATCCGCTGGTTGCCGTGCTGGCGCAGCATTTCGTGACGCGGCGCTTTGCCCTGATCGGCGACGCGGCGGTTGGCATGCACCCGGTGACGGCACACGGGTTCAATCTGGGGCTGGCCAGTGCCGATTTGCTGGCCGGCGAGGTAACAGATGCCGCCCGCAACCTGACGGATATCGGCGCCCTGGCCGGGTTGAAACGATATGAGGCAAGACACCGGCGCACGGCCGTGCCGCTGTTTCACGGCACGAACGCGCTGGTCAAGCTGTTCACCGACAGTTCAATCCCCGGACGAGCGGTACGGGGCGCGGTGTTGCGGTTGGGGGAATTGCTGCCACCGGTGAAAAAGCGGATTTTGCAGCAGCTTACCCGGATCTGAGCCAGTATCTGACCCCGGATCTGCCCCCTGCCGGAGCGGGTGCACCACGCAATCGGCCCCAGCGATGAAAAGCTTGTTTCTCATGTGCGGCCTGCCTATCTGTTGGGGGCAGGTTGATAATACAGGGGCGTTACCATGCGGTGGCTATTGCGCATTTTCTTTGGTTTGGTGATTGTGGTCCTGCTGGCGGTGGCGGGCCTGCTCTTGTTGCCGGGCGACAAGATTGCCGGTTTCGCCGAGCGGAAATTTCAGGAGACAACCGGCCGCGCCCTGACGCTGAAAGGTGGCGTAAAGGCCACGATTTATCCCACCCTTGGCGTGCGTCTGGGCCAGGTTGAAATCGCCAATGCGGATTGGTCAAAGCAAGGCCCGATGGTCAAGGCCGATGGCCTGAGCATTGGCGTCGAGCTGTTGCCCTTGTTGCAAGGCGATGTGCGCATCAGGAAGATCGAGCTTCAATCCCCGGCCATATTGCTGGAGCGTGCCGCCGACGGGCGCGCCAACTGGGAGTTTTCGGCATCTGCCGGCACTGGTGGCGGGGCCGCTTCACAAGGGGCGGCGGCTGATGACGCAAGTGCGGGCGGCATCCCGGCCTTTACCCTTGGAAAAGGGATCATAAGCCGGGGCAAACTGACCTATATTGATCATGCCAGCGGCAGCACGCAGCAACTCAGCGATATTGACGCCACCCTGCATTTGCCGGATTTCGCCAGGCGCGGTGACATTGCGCTTTCCGCCCGCATCTACGGCCAGCCCTTTCAGATGAGCGGAGATATTGCAGAGTTTGGCGGGTTTCTGGCGGGGGGTGTGACCGGGGTCCGGATGAAACTGAAAACCGGTGGCACGAAGATTGATTTCACCGGGCGCGCGGGTTTGTCGCCTGTGGCCGCTGACGGAAAGATTGACGCGGATTTATCGGATATGCCGGCATTGTTTGCCGCTTTGGGGCAAACGGCACCGGATCTGCCGCCGGGGTTGGGCCGCAAGGCAAAAATAACCGGCAAAGTCATTTACACCGGCAAGGGAAGCGCACATTTGCGCGATGCCCGGGTCACGCTTGAGCAAAACCAGTTGACGGGAAATGCCGATCTGTTTTTTGAAAAACGTCCGCGTCTGAATGCGCAGTTCACGACACCAATGCTGGATCTGTCCGGGCTAAGTGCCGGAGAGAGTGCGAATCCGGCAAACCCCGCAGGTGCCGGTGGCACGTCACCGGCAAGCACCGGCTGGTCCACCGCGCCGATCGATGTCAGCGGCTTGTCTGCGCTGGATGCCGAGGTTTCCTTTGTGGCGGACGGCATGCAGGTGGCGGGTGCAAAGCTGGGCAAGTCACGGGTTCTGATGACCCTGAAACGCGCGCGTGCTGTCTTTGAACTGCGCGAATTGCGGGCCTATGACGGGCTGATCACCGGCCAGTTTGTCGTCAATGGGCGTGGCGGTTTGTCGGTTGGCGGCGATATGCGTATTGGTGGTGTGCAGATGCAGCCACTGTTGCGCGATATGGCCGGGTATGAACGCCTGATCGGCACCGGCGACATGGAGATCAAGTTTCTGGGTGTTGGCGACAGCATGGCCGCCATCACCCGCAGCCTCTCGGGCAACGGTGCGCTGAAACTGGGGCAGGGAGAGATCCTTGGCCTCGATCTGGTGGGCATGCTGCGCAATCTGGATACCTCTTATCAGGGCAAGGGCAAGAAAACGATTTTTGATTCGATCGGGGCGACGTTCACGATCAAGGACGGGGTGCTGCGCAATGACGATCTGTTGTTCAAGGCGCCGCTGGCCACGGCAACCGGCAAAGGAGAGGTGGATATCGGGGCAAGAACCATCAATTATCGTGTAACGCCTGTTGCCTTGGCAAAGGCAGATGGCACCGGCGGCATCAGCGTGCCGGTCCTTATCAAGGGCCCGTGGTCCAAGCCCAGGTTCAGGCCTGACCTGAAATCACTGGTCAAGGGCGATATCGACGTCAAGACGCAAGATATCAAGCGCCGGGCAGAAGAAGCCGTGAACGATGCCCTTGCCGATCAGCTGGGCGTCACCCGGCAAGAGGGCGAAAGCACAAAAGACGCCGTGCGCCGCGAATTGGGCGTGACCCCGGAGGAGGATATTTCAACCGAGGATGCCATCAAGCGCAAGTTGGAGGAAGAAGCCACCAAGGGGCTGCTCGACCTTCTGGGCGGCAAGAAATGAACGGCCGTGGCGTTTCAACATGACATCATCGGAAGGCTTTAGCGCCGGCGATCCCGGCGTGAGGACATCGGCTGAAATGCAACGCTGACATGGGCTTCGCAATAGGGTTTTCCGGGCTGGGCGGTCAGGCCGCAAAACCAGAATTCCTCGGTCGCCGGGTCGCCGATCGGCCATTTGCAGGTGCGTTCGGTCAGCTCCATCAGCGAAATCTTTTTGGCCGTCTTTTCGACCTCACGGACCGAGGCGAGTGTCTCGGGGCTGATTTCGTTTGCGGAAGGCTGCGGCGGCAAGGGCTGACCGGCCGGGATGATGGCGCGCCGCGCCGCACTCATTGGCGGCTGAACCGGTTTCGGGGTGTTGGCCGCGGCGGCCTTGGCTTTGGGGGCGCTCGTCTTGGGGGCGGCCTTGGGTTTGGCCGCACGCGGCGCCGGCTTGTCCTTTGCAACAGTCTTGCCACCGCCGCCGTTACGGTTGGACAGGCCGAGGCGATGCACTTTGCCAATGACGGCGTTGCGGGTCACACCGCCCAGTTCTTTGGCAATCTGGCTGGCCGACTGGCCCTCGCCCCACATTTTCTTCAGGATTTCGACGCGCTCATCGGTCCACGACATGATGTTTTCCTTAACTGAAAGCGGCCCGCACGGGCGGGCCAGTCGGAGGTTTTCCGTTATCTCTATTCTAATCACCTTGCAGCGGGATACAAGAGCGACAAATCAAGTTGAAGGTCAGGCGGTTTCCTTGGGGCGGTCAAGTCGCTCGGGGCGCAGGCGATGGCGCTCATCCGTCAGGCGCAGGAACGAGGCGAGTGTTGCCAGAAGCACGCCCATTCCGGTGCTGCCGCCAAGCAGAAGCATGACAAGGATCTGGTATTTGACAGCTTCTGTCGGATCCACTCCCGAAAGGATCTGGCCCGTCATCATGCCCGGCAATGAAACAACACCCGTGGCGGCCATGGAGTTGATGAGCGGCATGAAGCCACTGCGCAGGGCGGTGTGTAGAAAGGGGCGGGCCGCCTGCCATTTGCTGGCCCCCAGCAACAACTGGGCCTCGATGGCGCGCTGTTCGCGCAAAATGGAGCGATGCAGGCTGTCAAGCGCCAGGCTGATGCCGGTCATGGTGTTGCCGAGGATCATGCCAAACAGGGGCAGCGCATATCGGGGCGACCACCAGGGCGACGGGCGCACCAGTATTAACAGTGCAACCAGAATGACGGTAGTGCCGGCAAAGGCCATGGCACTGGTGCCAATGCCGTACCCCCACCAGCCACGCAGGCGGTTTTCCTGCCTGGCCCAAGCTTCCCGCCCGGCAAAAAGCAACATGAACAGAGCCACCAGCAGCGTGATCCAGGGCGAGGCCAAGGCAAACAGGGTCTTCAGCAAAAGGCCGACAAGCACCAGTTGGATGACCATCCGCACCGCGGCAATCGCCAGTTTCCGTTCCAGCCCCAGATGCAGTCCGAGCGACACGGCGCCGTTCAGCAACAGAAAGACCGAAGCGATGACAAGATCCCAATAGTTCAGGGTGATGTATCCTGTCATGCGGGCACCTGTGTTCCGATCGGAACCTCGCTGAGGCGGCCGTTTTCAAGCCACATCAGCCGGTCTGCCAGACGTTCGGGCTGCCCGGCATCATGGGTAACCAGCAGCAGGGATAAACCTTGGCCGATTTCGTGCCGCAGCAGGTCTTCGACCGCGGATTCGGTTTTCTGATCGAGCATGGATGTCGGCTCATCCAGCATCAAGACCTCGGGTGTGTTTTCCAGGGCGCGCAGCAGGGCCAGCCTGTGCCGTTCGCCGGTGGACAGGCGCGAGACCTCCCAGTCCATCGCCGCAACCGGCATCAGGACATCGGGCAGGCGTGCCCGCGTTTTTTCGGGTGTGCGGAAATGGCTACGTACTTCGTTGGCCCACCAGCCGCTCTCGGCGGGTAACAAGCCGACATGTTTGCGCCATTGCGGGGCCGGAACCTTTTCGCGCGATACGGTTTGTGTGTGGGCCTTTCCCTGATTTGGGTCCAAATCCACGATGGCGCGCAACAAAACCGATTTGCCGGCCCCCGACGGGCCGGTCAACGCCAGACAGGACCCATCAGGTATCTTGAAATTGACCGGTCCAATCAGGAGGCGTTGCAGATTGTCGACTTGCAGCATGTACAAAGCTTTCGCAGGAAGCGTCATGCCATCTTAGGGGCCTTGGCGCCCGTTGCAAAGCCGCAGGTTTTTTTTGGCCTTCACAAATCCGGAAGGCGCGGTTATGACATTGCCATGATCAAACGCAATCATATCGTTATTGTCCGACGTCGACGCTGATTTCACAGCGCCGGCCTTCGTTTGATTTTGCGCGCATTCGCGCATCTCTTTCAAAACATTGACATGCCCCTGCCGCTTTGGCACCAACAGGGCTTCGTATAAGGATAGAGACCATGATCCCTTCTGTCTTGCCGACCTATAACCGCGCACCGCTTTCCTTCGTCAAAGGCGAAGGCTGCTGGCTGACCGAGGCAGACGGGCGCCGATTTCTGGATTTCGGCGCAGGGATTGCGGTGAATGTTCTGGGCCATGCGCACCCTGCTTTGGTGGCGGCGCTGACCACTCAGGCGCAGGCGCTCTGGCACACATCGAACCTCTATGAAATCCCGCAGCAACAGGCGCTGGCCGACAAGCTGGTCGAGGCCACATTCGCCGACACCGCGTTTTTCACCAATTCCGGCACCGAGGCTTGCGAGCTGGCGATCAAGATGGTGCGCAAATACTGGTTTGAAAAGGGCCAGCCCGAGCGGGTCAGGATCATTGCCTTTGAAGGCTCGTTCCACGGCCGTTCGGCGGCAGGGATCGCGGCCGCGGGGTCGGAAAAGCTGACCAAGGGCTTTGGTCCGCTGCTGCCCGGTTTCGTGCATCTGCCCTTTGGCGATCATGATGCGCTGGCAGCGGCAATGGATGACACGGTCGCGGCCGTGATTGTCGAACCCGTGCAGGGCGAGGGCGGTATCCGCCCGCTGCCGGACGCCTGCCTGAAGGGGCTGCGCGATGCTTGTGACGAGGTGGGCGCGCTGATGGTGCTGGACGAAATCCAGTGCGGCATGGGACGCACCGGCAAGCTGTTTGCCCATGAATGGGCCGGTGTTACACCCGACATCATGCTGGTGGCCAAGGGCATCGGCGGGGGCTTCCCGCTGGGCGCGTTGCTGGCAACCGAAGATGCGGCGTCGGGGATGACAGCGGGCACGCATGGCTCGACCTATGGCGGCAACCCGCTGGCCTGTGCGGTGGGCAATGCGGTGATGGATATTGTCGCAACAGACGAATTTCTGGCCGATGTGAACCGCAAGGCCGGCACCCTGCGCCAGTCGCTGGAAGGGCTGGTTGCGGCGCATCCCGATGTGTTCGAGGGGGTGCGCGGCACGGGCCTGATGCTGGGGCTGAAATGCAAGGCCCCCAACATGGATGTGATCAACGCGGCCTACGGGGCCGAGGTTTTGGTCGTGCCGGCGGCGGACAATGTTGTGCGGCTGTTGCCGGCGTTGAACATCCCCGACGAGGATATTGCCGAAGGCGTGGCGCGGCTGGACAAGGCGGCAAGCGAAGTTTCCAAAGGACTGAAATCATGAACCATTTTCTGGATATTCACACCACCGATGCCGACGATCTGCGGGGCATGATCAATCAGGCCCGTGTGATGAAAGAGGCCCGCAAGGGCCTGCCCAAGGGTACGCCGGACGCCGAACAGCCGCTGAAAAATCACATGGTGGCGCTAATCTTTGAAAAGCCGTCAACCCGCACGCGGGTCTCGTTTGATGTGGGCGTGCGGCAGATGGGCGGGCAGACGATGGTGCTGTCGGGGGCCGATATGCAGTTGGGCCATGGTGAAAGCATCGCCGACACCGCGCGGGTTCTGAGCCGCTATGTTGATATGATCATGATCCGCACCTTCGAGGAATCCGTATTGCAGGAACTGGCCGAATACGCCGATGTGCCGGTGATCAACGGGCTGACCAACCGTACGCATCCCTGCCAGATCATGGCCGATGTGATGACATTCGAGGAACACCGCGGCCCGATCAGGGGCAAGAAAGTGGTCTGGACCGGGGATGGCAACAATGTCTGCGCCTCGTTCCTGCATGCGGCGGGGCAGTTCGGGTTCGACTTTACCTTTGCCGGCCCGCCGTCGCTGGACCCTGAACCGGAATTCGTTGATTTGGCCCGCAGCAAGGGCGTGAATGTGGTGATTGAACGGGATGCCGAAAAGGCGGTGCAGGGGGCCGATCTGGTGGTGGCCGACACTTGGGTTTCGATGCACGACAGCCAGTCAACCCGCCAGCGCCGCCACAACCTGCTGAAACCCTATCAGGTGAATGACCATCTGATGGAACAGGCCAAGGACGACGCGCTGTTCATGCACTGCCTGCCCGCACATCGGGAGGAAGAGGTGACCTCAAGCGTGATGGATGGCGAAAAATCGGTGATCTTTGACGAGGCCGAGAACCGCCTGCATGCGCAAAAGGCGGTGATGCGGTGGTGTCTGGGGGTATGATGCGCTTGCGTCCGGCGCGAACCGGCGTAAGTTATCCCTGATGCAAACAGGGGGTAGACTCATGACCAAAGCGCAGGACAAGGCCCGGATCGGGCTGATCGGACTGGGAGTGATGGGGTCAAATCTGGCCCTGAACATTGCCGAGAAGGGCTTTCGCGTTGCCGTGAGCAACCGCTCAAAAGACAAGATCACCGAATTTGTCGCGGCTGCCGGGGAACTGGCTGAAAACCTTGTTGCCTGTGATGACGCGAAAGCCCTGGTGCGGGCGCTTTCAAGGCCGCGCGCGATCATCATCATGATCAAGGCGGGCAAGCCTGTGGATGACCAGATTGCGGCGCTGCTGCCCCATCTGGACAAGGGCGATATATTGATTGACGCCGGTAATGCCGATTTCAACGATACGCGCCGCCGCAGTGCAGAGTTGGCCGGAAAAGGCATTGATTTCATTGGCATGGGGGTGTCGGGCGGTGAAGAGGGCGCCCGTCACGGACCATCAATCATGATCGGCGGGCCAAAGAAGGCCTATGAGGAAATCCGCGATATCGTCGAGGCGATTGCCGCAAGATACAATGGTCTGCCCTGTGCGGCGCGGCTGGGCCCGGACGGGGCCGGACATTTTGTGAAAACCGTTCACAACGGCATCGAATACGCCGATATGCAGGTGATTGCGGAAATCTATGGTTTGCTGCGTGACGGAGAAGACCGGCCGGCAGACAAGATCGGCAAGTTGTTCGAGGGCTGGAACAAGGGCCCGCTGCAATCGTATCTGGTTGAAATCACCGCTGCCATTTTGCAAACGCGTGATCCGGAGACCGGGCAATTCATTGTTGATCTGATTGTTGACCGCGCCGGGCAGAAAGGCACCGGCCGGTGGACCGTGATCGAAGCGCTGAAGCTGGGGCAGTCGGCCTCGGCCATCGAGGCGGCCGTTGGCGCACGGTCATGGTCGTCCATGAAGGATGCGCGCGAGGCGGGCGAGGCGCTGTTCCCGCCGCAGAAGGAGTTTGCCCCAGCCGTGTTGGAGGCCGACATGGAAAAGGCCATGCTGGCAGCGCGCATCATTGCTTATGGGCAGGGCTTTGGGTTGATGCAGACAGCAAGTGTTGAATTTGACTGGGATCTTGACCTGGAGGTGGTGGCCAAGATCTGGCGTGCCGGATGTATTATCCGCTCGACATTGCTGGACGAAATCGCGGCGGCTGTGCATGAGGGCCTTCCGCATGATCTCTTGATATTTGCACCCGCTCTGCGGACTCGGTTGCATGAAACACGTGGCGCGCTGCGCCGGGTCGTGTCTTCCTGCATTTTGCAGGATTTACCGATGCCGGCGATGAGCGCGGCGCTGGCTTATTTTGAAACCATGCGGCGGGGCAGGGGGACGGCAAACCTTATTCAGGCGCAGCGTGATTTCTTTGGGGCGCACGGTTTTGAGCGGATTGATGGCGGCAGCGATCATCACGGTCCATGGGCGATGTCGCAGGGTTAGCGTCTGGGTTTTGCCCGCAATGTCGGATCGGCGCTGGTCGGGTCCTCGGGCCAGGGGTGTTTCGGGTAACGCGCGCGCATGTCCTTGCGCACGTCGCTATAGGAACTGGCCCAGAAACCGGGGATGTCCATTGTGGTTTGCACCGGCCTGCGGGCGGGGGACAGCAGGGTGACGCGCAGGGGGGTGTGGCCGACCTTCGGGTGGCTGGTGACGCCGAACATTTCCTGCAATCGCAGCGAAATCTCGGGGGCCTCGCCGGAATAGTCGATCGGGATCCTGTTGCCCAGCGGAGTGGTGAAATGCGCCGGTGCCTCGCGGTCCAGTCGCTGCATCTGCTCCCATGTCAGGATGCTGCGCAAGGGGTCCAGCAGGTTCAGCCCCTTCAGATCATTGGCGGTTCTGATGCCGGTCAGGTAAGGCAGCAGCCAGTCGTCAATCGTCGCCATCAGCGCCTCATCGGTAAATTCCGGCATCCCGTCCAGCAGCAGCACCCGTGCCTGAAACCGGCGGGCGGCGTCATTCCACGGCAGGCCAAGGTCGCGCACCCCCTCCAGCATGGCCCGCGCCAGAACCTCCTCGGGCGCATCGCGCCATATGCGGTCCGACAACACCAACGCGCCGAACACCTCTTGCTGGCGCGCCACCACGCGGCGATCGCGTTTGCTCCATTCGCAATGGTCACGCCATGTGATGCGGTCGCCATAAAGGCCGCGCAAACCGGCTTCAGTAATCTCCACCGCCTGCCGGATGCGGGCCTCGCGCGCGTCGCCGTCCAGATCGGTGGCCACCAGCAGGCGGGCGCCCGCCATCGGGTCGTCCTCGGGCATCATCGCGCCTTTGCCGCCGGACAGCACCCAGCGGGGCATGTCCCCCTTGCGGCGCA
>JALSRG010000061.1 GCA_026984915.1 Marinosulfonomonas sp.
GCAAGGAGCCTTCTGTGATTGCAGGCCTGCAACAGTTATGGAACAAGCATCGGCTGCTGCTGATCGCCTTTTCGCTTGCCTGCTTCCTGACTTTGTTTTTCGCCGCTCGTCTTGTCATGTTTTCCCTTTACTGGGCAAACCCGCAACACCAGTTCCAACCGTTGGCGGAATGGATGCCGCTGCGCTATGCGGCCTATTCCTGGGGGGTAAAGCCGCAGGAATTTGCATCTGAACTCGGGTTGAAAGGACCCCCCGGGCGGGGTTTGACCCTCGGTGAAATTGCGCAGCGACAGGGCCTGACACTGGAACAGATGGCAGAGAAACTGCAAGAAATCGCGCGCAGGCAAAGCCAATGACCGAAACGCTGCTTTCTCTCGTTGCCGAGCAAGGCGTTTTCATTCTGTTTCTCACAACCTTTTTCAGTTGCCTTGCTCTGCCGGTTCCGGCCTCATTACTGATGCTGACTGGCGGGGCATTTGTCGCCTCGGGAGATCTCTCTGCTGCCGAAACATTTGTGGCCTGCCTGCTGGGCGCCGTCGCCGGAGACCAAACCGGTTTTCTTCTGGCGCAGCAGA
This sequence comes from Marinosulfonomonas sp., assembly GCA_026984915.1. Lineage (GTDB taxonomy): Bacteria > Pseudomonadota > Alphaproteobacteria > Rhodobacterales > Rhodobacteraceae > WFVA01. Next base: position 576 of record JALSRG010000061.1, read on the forward strand.
TTGAGAAACGGCTGTCAGGCTTTCTTGAAAAACACCCTGACAGCAAGTCAGCCATGGCAAAGGCGCGCGTATTTTCCGAACGCTGGGGCGGGCCTGGGGTTTTTTTCAGCCGTTGGCTGTTCAGCCCCCTGGGGCCTTATGTGAATTTTACCGTGGGCGCGGCGGGCGTTGGCTGGTTGCGCTTTACCATCTGGGATCTGCTGGGCGAGATTACCTGGGTCTGCATTTACCTTGGTCTTGGCTTTTCCTTTGCCAACCAGATCGAATCGCTGTCCGCCCTGCTGGGCAACATCAGTGGGTTGTTGGCTGCACTCGTTGTCACAATGGCACTGGGATTTGCCCTGCGCCGGGCGCTGCACCCACCCAAAAAAGCCAAACCTGCTGCCTCGAAGCGACCGTAACCGGCAAAACTGCGTGCCAGCCCTGGCGGAAATAAATGCTCTGTCTGCCAATCGCTCCAGCCATTCGTGCCGGTGAATGAGCCGCAGGCGCATCACGCCTGCATTTCAAAGCTGGAAATCAGCCGCGAAACCATGTTGGATGCGCCTGAAAAACAGTCTTTTCAAGAAAGGTGGAAACATGTCAAACGCGCCAGTCCATCATATTGATCCCGCAGGCTTTGCCGCCGATCCCTATCCCGATCTCATGCAGATGCAGGCCCGCGCGCCAACCGCCTTTGTTCCGGAACTGGGCGCCACCCTGTTCCTGCGGCGCGATGACATTTTCACCCAGGAGAAACGGGTGGATGTGTTTTCCTCGGATCAGCCTGATGGGCTGATGACACGACTGATGGGACAAAACATGATGCGCAAGGACGGCAAGGCGCATACGATCGAACGCCGGGCCACCTTCCCTGCCCTGTCGCCACGCACCGTACGCGACCACTGGCTGAGCCGGTTCCGGCAGGCAGCGGCGCAACTGCTGGAAAACCTGGTACCACGCGGACGCGCCGACCTGGTTGCGGAATACGCGATGCCTCTGGCAGGCGAGGCCCTGCGCACCATCACCGGCCTTCGCTCGATGACAGCGCAGGAAATGGACTGGGCCAGTCAGGGAATGATAGATGGCATTGCCAATTATACCGGCAATCCGGAGGTCGAAGAACGCTGCCACGCAGCAACGGCCCTGATCGATGAACATATCACGCGAATGATACCTGAGTTGAAAGAAAACCCCGACCTTTCGCTGTTGTCGGTTCAACTTGAGGCCGGGCTGGATGAAACCGCGAGCCGCGCCAACATCAAGCTGGCGATTTCCGGCGGCCAGAACGAACCACGAGACGTTATTGCCGGGTCAATCTGGGCATTGCTGACCCACCCCGATCAATTGGAGCTGGTACGCTCCGGTCAGGCTGACTGGCAACAGGTATTTGAGGAATATACACGCTGGATATCACCTATCGGCATGTCGCCTCGCAGGGTTGCGCGTGCAGAAACCGTCTGCGGCACAAAGCTGGAGCCGGAGGAGCGTGTTTTCTTCATGTTCAGCGCGGCCAACCGCGACCCCAGGCATTTCGATGTCCCGGAAAAGTTTGACATTCAACGTGACACCCGCGCCGCCCTGGCCTTTGGGGCCGGGCCGCATTTCTGCGCTGGCGCCGCCGCAAGCCGGGCCCTGATCGCCGAGGTGGCTTTGCCCATGCTGTTTGATCGTCTCACCGGGCTCAAACCTGAATCTGACGTACCGTTTCATGGTTGGGCCTTTCGTGGTCCGACCGCCTTGCCGGTAACCTGGACGGCCTGAGAAAACGCCCCCCCTCTTGCCAGCGCCGGCCTTGCCCGCCATATCATAGCTATGCTCAGGTTCTCTCCTATCCTTCTGGCAATCATATATGCCCTGGTCAGTTACCGGTTCTCGGTCTGGCGCACCTCGCGGGAACTGGATGCGCGATCAACCGAGCTGGCAGATGCCAATCTGATCGCATTGACAAACAGAATGGCCGCCGCACTGGATCTGCCCCGCATCCGTGTACACATTTACGAAATCGACCCGGTTAACGGCCTGGCTGCCCCGGACGGGCGCATTTTCATCACCCGAGGGTTTTACGACAAATACCGCACCGGCGAGGTCACAGCCGAGGAAATGACCAGCGTTATCGCCCATGAACTTGGCCATGTGGCCCTGGGGCACTCGCGCCGCAGGATGATCGACTTTTCCGGTCAGAATGCCATGCGTGTGGCGCTCGGCTCATTGCTCTCGCGGTTTTTACCGGGGCTGGGCATTGCGATAGCGAATTTCCTGACAACACTGCTTGCAGCGCGTTTGTCGCGAGTTGATGAATACGAGGCCGATGCCTATGCCTCGGCCCTGTTGACCAAATCCGGCATTGGCACTGCGGCGCAGAAATCACTGTTCCAAAAGCTCGACCGGCTGACCAGATCCCATGGTGGCACGGTGCCCGCATGGCTGATGAGCCATCCGAAAACGCAGGAACGTGTCGCAGCCATAGAAGCCCTGGAAAAGAAGTGGCACAACCGACCTTAGCCTTGGACGGCCGCATCAATTGCCTGGATAAAATCACGCCGCAAACCGTCGATCTCCTCGACGCCAACCGAAATGCGAAAGAAACCCTCGCTGATGCCGATGGCCCGCTGCATATCAGCGCTCAGGGCCCTGTGCGAACTGGAGGCCGGATGCGACAGGGTTGTGCCGATATCCCCCAGGGTCGGGGCAAAGGCGATATCGGGGGCGCCACGGGTCAACCGGTTGGCAGCCTCGCGCCCGCCTTCGATCTCAAAACTCACCATATTGCCAGAGCGCCCTTTCAACAGCGATCGGGCGCGTTGAAAATCCGGATGATCCGGCCTTCCGGGATAGATCACGCGCCGGACACCCGGCAATCCGGCCAGAAGATCAGCCAGTTCAGCGGCATTTTCTTCTGCCCGGTCATAGCGCAGGTTGAACGAATGCAACCCGCGTTCTGCCAGCCAGCAGTCAAAGGGGCTGGGGGTCAGCCCCCAGGTGGCTGCGGCCTCTCGGATCATATCCTGAAGGCGTGCCTCCTGCGCTGCCACATAGCCCAGCGTAACGTCGGAATGCCCGGCCAGCAGTTTGGTCACCGAATGCAGAACGATATCGGCGCCATGCTCAAAAGGCCGGAAGGCCCGCGGGGTGGTAAAGGTGTTGTCGACCACAAACAGGATGCCCCGCTCACGGGTCAGCGCGGCAATTCCATCAATATCGGCAAGCCTCAGGGTCGGGTTTGAAACGACCTCAACCAGAACCATCCGGGTATCGGGGCGAAGCGCCGCCTCTATGGCTTTTGCATCCGTTGCGTCGGCAAGTGTGGCCTTGATGCCCAGCCGTGGCGCATCCTGTGTCAGAATGCGCATGGAACGGCCATAAAGCTGATCCCCCGCCACAACATGATCACCCGATTGTAACAGCCCCAGCATGACTGCGGAAAGCGCGGCCATGCCCGAGCCGGTGATCAGACCGCCCTGCACCGCCTCCATCCCGTCAATCTTTTGCGCCAGCACATCGGCGTTGGGGTGGCCCTCGCGGGCATAGGCATATCCGGGGGCGGTTCCATCATATTGCGCATCCAGCGCGTCCGGACTGTCCGAGGCGTAAACGACGGACATCTGCAATGGCGTGCTGACCGGCCTTGAACTGCTCTGCGGCCAGGCTGTGCGGCGCACGATCTCTGGCCCCTGGTTGCGCGCCTCGCTGTCTGAAATGGCTTTGCTCATCGTCCCTGCTTCCTCAACTGCGCCAGTTCAATAGCTTTGCTTCTACCAGCCCCAGCGCAAAGCTGATCGTCACCCCAAGCAGTGAAAGAATGGTCACGCCTGCAAACAGGCGCTCAAGATCATAAAGCGATCCGGCCTCGAGAATAAAGGCGCCAATGCCGTATTCGGCCCCCAGCATTTCCGCAGCGACCAGCAGGATGACGGCAATTGCCAGGCTGATCCTCAACCCCGACAGAATCCCGGGCATGGCGCCGGGCAGCACGATTTTGCGAACGATCGAGTGCCAGGACAGGCCAAAACTCTGCCCCATGCGGATCAGGGTGCGGTCGACATTGTCCACCGCGCCATAGGTCGCCACAACCGTTGGCGTGAATGTGCCAAAGGCGATCAGTGCGTATTTCGACATTTCGTCAATGCCAAACCAGATCACAAACAGCGGCAGCAAGGCAATCTTCGGGATCGGAAACAGCGCCGCCACCAGCGGCACAAGGGCCGCGCGTGCATAGGTGAAAAGACCGATCAGCAGGCCGACGGCTATGCCGGCGCTGACCCCCAGTGTTGCCCCGACAAAAAGCCGCGTCAGTGATGGCGCCAGATGCAGCCATAACCGGCCGGAAAGCGCCATTTCCCAAAGGGTTGACGCGACATCTGAAGGTCGCGGCAGGGTCAGGTTGCCGATCCATCCGCTTCGCGTGCCCCATTCGGCCAGTGCAATCAGCACAACAAAGACCAGCGGCCCCAGCCAGCGCCGGCGGGCGGGGCGAAACCCGCCGCCACGGAAACGGACCGGGCGCGCCTCGCTCACCTGCATTCTGGTTTTGGGCATTGTGGTTTTGGGGGCCGAAAGATCATCCGCCATGGACCAGCTCCTGATCTGCCTCGGCGGCCTCGTCGCGCATGATATCCCAAAGGTGGTTTTCAATGTCTGCCAGCATCGGGTTTCCCCGATCGCGCTGATCCAGGGGCAGGGAAATATCAACCGTTTCGCGGATCCGTCCGGGGCGCCGCGACAAGACCACCACGCGATGGCCCAGCCGAACCGCCTCGGCCAGATTGTGGGTCACATAGACCGAAGTGAACGGTGTGCGCAGCCAGAGCCGCACCAGATCCTCCATCAGCAATTCGCGGGTCTGGGCATCCAGTGCGCTCAGCGGCTCATCCATCAGCATCACCGCAGGCTTGACCGCCAGAGCGCGGGCAATGGCCACCCGTTGCTTCATGCCGCCGGAAAGGTTTTTCGGCAGAACATCGCGGAATTCCAGCAAGGATGTCCTCCCCAGAACATCATAGGTTATTTCCTTTACTTCACTGTATGTTAGGCGATGTTCTTCAAGCACCAGCCGGACATTCCCCTCTGCTGTGCGCCACGGCAGCAGGGCAAAATCCTGAAACACATAGGTCAGCGGGTTCAGACAACCCGCCGGCGGATTGCCAAGTTGCAGTATTTCGCCCTCTGTTGGCCGCTCCAACCCGCCAATCAGGCGCAACAAGGTGGATTTGCCACACCCTGACGGGCCGACGATGCACGATATTTGCCCCGCAGGCACCCTGAGCGAAATATCGTCCAGTACCTGGGTTTCACCATAGGCGTGCGATACGTTGCGCAAACTCAGTTCCATGAAAACCGGCGGCCCAAAGTCAGGGCCGCCTCCTGTTGATCTATCACCGGATCAATTGACAATTTCAACAAAGCTTGGGTCGACGAGGGTTTCCTCGGTTATGCTGTCCTTGACCAGGCCCTCGGATTTGAACCAGTTCAACTGATCCCTGACCGAGGCCATGTTCAGAGCGGCGCCCTTGTTGATGCGCATTGCACCATTACGAATGGATTTTTCGGCTTTTTCCAGAGGCTTGTCGGCATAAACGTATTTATGGATCAACTCGACCATCGCCATTGCCGCATCATCCCCGGCAGTTTTATCCACCAGGGCGGCATTGTAATCATCGGCGCCGCGCGAAAAGGCGCGCAAGAATGCCTCGGCCTTGCCGCGGTCACCGCTGACAATATTGGCCGAAGTAAACACAGTTGTAACCTGATAATTCGGAATATAATCAGATACATTGCCGATGATCTTTACCTTGCCGGCTCCAGCCAGCCCCTTGGCAATATGCGGCACGATCGACCAGGCATCAATCTGTCCGGATTTCAGCGCGCCGATAATGGCGCCCACCTTTTGCAGCGGCTTGAATTTCGGCTTCACGCCTTCGGCCATGCCGATCTTTGAGCCCATATAGTGAAACGATGATCCGGCCTGTGTGATGCCAAAGCTTTTGCCATCGAGCCCCGCAGGCGATGTCAGCCCATTATCATAGGCAGCATTGGACGCCAGAATTTTTTGCCCGTCAATGCCCGGCTCCTCGCTGAGGGCACCGCCGATCACCTTGGCCGCCCCTTTTTCCGCCAATGAAACCAATCCGCCGGAAATGGCCGTTACGCCAAAATCGGCATCTCCCGAAGCCACTGCAACCGCCATTGGTTGCGCCGCCTGAAAAAACTTGAACTCCACATCCAGGCCTTCGTCGCTGAAATAGCCGCGCTCGAATGCAACAAAACTGGCGGCATGTGATGTGAAATGCAGTGCGCCCACGTTGATCTTGGTTCCGGCCAATGCAGGCCGGCCCAACGCAGGTAATGTGGCAGCAGCCCCAATCAGCGACAGGGCGTGGCGGCGGTTCATTCTGGTCATGATAATCTCCTTCAATCTCCCGCAGTCATTGGGCGCGGGCGCAGCCAAAATGTCAACATCCTCTTCTACCATTCCGCGGGCAAGCACGGTGGCCAGATGATGCAAGAATGACACATTGATACACGTTATAACCACCGTCTTCTCATAACCCGGCGTTATTATGATATGTTGACGCTACGGAATGTTATTAAAGGATACTGTTATGAGGAAATTTTCAACAGCAGCATTTCTGGGGCTGACGTTAAGCGCCGGCAATGTATTCGCTCAATCTGCCGGGTTACCGGATGGGTTTTATATCGATGGTTACATTGATCTATCCTATTCCACCGACACAAGCGATCATCAGACCTCTGCCTTTGCAAATCTGGATATGGGCATTCGTCCCGATGCCGGAATTTCCGGCATTCCACTTGGGTTTTCACTGGGCATCGACGCAATTGAAGGCAAGCCTTCTGGAGGTAGCTCAACCGGGCGGGTTGCTTTCTACCCGGCCGTGACATTTGGACTCGGTGCGAACGGTTTGGTCTCGGTTGGCATTCCGCGATCAGTTGCCAATACCGGGCATGGTTATGTGCCGGACGAAATATTTGCCAACTCCTACACTTTGTCGAAAATTTATGAGTTGGGCCTGCATCGAGATTCATTTGTGGCTTTTAATTACTTGGCATCCACGAAAGTTACCCCCTACGGCGTGCGTTACGACGGAAGTTTTGGAAACCTCAACTTCGGAGCCTCGTACCACCATGTTGACGGGCGCGGCGGTAATTCTGACGCAGATGCATATGCGCTTGCCTTCCGGTACAATCTCGATGGTGTTGGAAGCCTGCCAAAGGCCGCATTATTCGGCTCTTTTGAACGTTACAGTGACTCTGACCCCACGGGAACTGATCTGAATATATACACTCTTGGGGGAGAAGCCGGAACCGAACAACTGGCTGGCGGGATCATTCTGCATCGGTTTGACACAACTGGTGGAAACGTCGACTTGATCGAAGCCTATGGGACATATAAATTTACCGAGCAGTTCAGCACAAAACTGTCTGTCCTGAATCTGGATTTCGGCAGGGCTGGTTCAATCCTACTCTATGGGCTCGGCCTGGAATACCAGATCCTGGACAAAGGTTATCTGAGTGCCAGCATCACGGACTCTGATAGCAGCGACAGCAAAGCCCTGTATGAAATATCGGCCGGCTGGCGATTTTAATCCAATCGCTGAGAATGACTTTCCATCCTGCATCCAGACCGCATTTGATGCAGGATGGGTTTTCAACCCACCGGTTTCATTTCCAATTTGAAGCGCCGCATGTTTTCCTGATAATGAATCGCGCTTGCCTGAAGGGATTGGACTGTCGCATCATCCAACTGACGAACAATCTTTCCGGGCGCGCCCAGAACCATTGAACCGGGCGAAATTTCCTTGCCCTCGGTCACCAGCGCCCCGGCCCCGATCAGGCAATTGTCGCCGATATGCGCGCCGTTCAGAATGGTGGCCCCCATACCGATCAACACGTTGTTGCCGATCACGCAGCCATGCAGCATCGCCTTGTGGCCAATCGTGCATCCCTGCCCGATCACCAGAGGATAGCCCATATCCGTATGCAGCACGCAGTTTTCCTGAATATTTGTTCCGGCCCCCACTGTGATGCGTTCATTGTCACCGCGCAGCGTGCAGCCAAACCAAACAGATGTCGCGGTTTCCAATGTTACCTTGCCAATCAGATTGGCATCCGGTGCGACCCAGAAATCGCCGCTGTCCGGCAATTCCGGGCTGACCCCGTCCAAAGCATATATCATACCTTCTTCTCCTCGAACTCTGCGTTGAGCCGGCGCACCAGATCAACCAGCCCCACCTGACGCGAGCGTTTCAACCGTTCGGCCGTCACAATGGCACGGGTTTCTTCCACGGCTCGGTCAATATCCTGATTGATCAGCACGTAATCATATTCGGCCCAGTGGCTGATCTCGTCGCGGCTTTTTTGCATACGGGCCCGGATCACTTCGTCACTGTCCTGCCCGCGGGCGCGCAGACGGCGTTCCAGTTCACCAATTGACGGTGGCAGCACAAAAATGGAGACAACGTCCTCGGCCAGAGCCGAATTGCGGATCTGTTGCCCGCCCTGCCAGTCTATATCAAACAAGACATCATGCCCCGCTGCGATGGCGGCCTCGACCGGTGCGCGCGGGCTGCCGTAGAGGTTGCCGAAAACTTCCGCATGTTCCAGCATTTCACCGCGCTGCACCATGGTTTCAAACTCGGTCCGGGTTTTGAAATAGTATTCACGGCCGTTTTCTTCTCCGGGGCGCGGTGGCCGGGTGGTGGCAGAGACAGAAAACCGGATACTGGGATCCCATTGCATCAGCCGCTGCGCCAGGGTGGATTTTCCCGCCCCCGAAGGAGAGGAAAGGATGATCAGAATACCGCGCCGTTTCAGTTCCATTCCCTACTCCACATTCTGAACCTGTTCGCGCATTTGCTCGATCAGCGCCTTCAGGTCAAGCCCGATGCGGGTAAGCTCTGTCGATTGCGCCTTGGAACACAGGGTGTTTGCCTCACGGTTGAACTCCTGACTGAGAAAATCGAGCTTCCGTCCGATTGGTCCCGTTGTTTCCAGCAGGTCGCGGGCCGCCTGAACATGCGCCTGAAGACGGTCCAGCTCTTCGCGCACATCGGTTTTTACCGCGATCAAGGCCAATTCCTGCGCCACGCGGTCTGGCTCGACCATATCCGCATTGTCCAGCACCCTTGCCAGGTTTTCACGCAGCTTCCGGGCCATGGATTCGCTGCGAAGCTCCGCCGCACTGGCAGCTTTGCCGATCAGGCCTTCGATTTCGGACAGTTGCCCCAGCAGCAGTTTTTTCAGCGCGGCCCCTTCCGAGGCGCGCATATCGTTGAATTCCGCCAGCAATTGCCGGAGATCCGCCAGCAAGGCTGCGGCCAGGGGTTTGGTGTCTATATCATCGGGTGTGGTTTCCTCGATACCCTTTATCGCCAGGATTTCAGCAGCCGTGGTCGGCGCAAGGTGCAGATCATCCACCAACGCCCTGGCTTCGATGGTCTTGAGTATCTGAAGCACACCTTCCAGCCGGGTCTTGTTCAGGGTTACGGGAATGGAGGTTTCGTCGCGTTGAACACGCAGGGTCAGCGCTACACTTCCACGCCCCACCGCCGCGGAAATTGCGGCCCGGATTTCCTGCTCCAGGCCCGGAATCCAGTCGGGATTTCTTGTCCTGATATCAAGGCCGCGGGCATTGACGCTACGCAGTTCCCATGCCCATGCAAAGGGTGGCACCTCCCCCTTGCGCGCGGCAAAGCCCGTCATAGAGTTAACCATTTAAGACTTTTTCACCCCCAATTTGCCTCAATTCCTGCCATATTAACTTATGAGAAAGCATTATGGACATAGGGTTAACAGACACCATGCGCATGGACAATGAATTACCGCCATGCCGGGGTGTCGGGAGTATTGAACGTGGAAAACAGGATTGAAGCAAACGGGCAGAATGTGGTGGCCTTGTCGCGGTATCAGAATGAAATGAAATATCCCGCTCTAAAACAGATCGAGGCCTACTGGCAGGGCCTGCGACCCGGCCAGCAAGTGCCGCGCCGCTCGGATATCGACCCGCGCGGAATCGAAGCTGCGCTTGAATATGCTTTCATTCTTGAGCGAATCGCTCCGGGGCTTGCCCGGTTTCGGATTGCCGGCATGCATCTGAATGACCTGATGGGCATGGAAGTTCGCGGCATGCCGTTCACGACATTTTTTACCCCCTCCGCCCGCCGGGCCGTATCGCAGGTGCTCGAGAGCGTCTTCAGTGGCCCGGAGATCGCCGAACTCAGCCTGAAGGCCGAGCGCGGCATCGGCAAGCCGGCGATTGATGCCCGGGTTCTGCTCTTGCCACTTCGTTCCGATCTGGGCGATGTGTCGCGTGTGCTGGGATGTCTGGCCAGCCATGGCACAATCGGGCGCAGCCCCCGGCGGTTCGATGTGACCGGCATGGACATGACGAACCTCGCCAGTTCCGAGAAATCATTTGTACCAGTCTCGGGTTTTGCCGAGCCCGCCCCAAGCTTCAGGCTGCGCGGCAAAGATGGCGCAAACAGCAAACGCCCGGCCCTGCGGCTGATCAAATCCGACGACTAGGGCGTAGACCTATAAATCCTGCACCACTGGCGGGATTGTCGAGAAATATCAACGGCTTGGGGTGCGCCGGAAATAGTGGTTCTATTTTCAAGCGCCCCAAGCCGTTGAGGTGAAGTGACAATCCCGTCTTTCGGATTTGGCGCCGGATGAATCGGTATGGAACCTGGGGTCAGACGGCTTCGGCCTGTTCCGTCTGGCGCCGGTTTGACAATTCCTCGGCAACCAGAAAGGCCAGTTCCAGAGACTGGCTGGCGTTGAGGCGCGGGTCGCAGGCTGTGTGATAGCGCGAAGACAAATCCTCGTCCCTGACCGCCCGCACACCGCCGGTGCATTCGGTCACGTCCTGCCCTGTCATTTCGAAATGCACGCCACCGGGGATGGTCCCCT
>JALSRG010000062.1 GCA_026984915.1 Marinosulfonomonas sp.
CATCGGCGGCGGGCGGCGGGCGTTGCGTCATGTTCTGTTCCAGGCGGCGCTTGTCGCCAGTTGCCACAATCCGGTCCTGAAGGCATTCGCGGACCGCCTGCGCGAGCGAGGAAAACCTCACAAGGTCATCATCATTGCGGTGGCACGAAAACTCGTCACAATCGCTAATGCCATGTGCAAATCCCGCCAGATATGGGCCAAATAGGCCGTTCGAGAAATACAGTTGCTAGTCGTGCTTTTTCGTCGTTGTTAACAAGGCCGCCAAGCCAGTTCTTCACCTCCACGAATTCTGTCTCACGGAGTTGGTCAATGAGTTGTTGGACTCTTTCATCTGGCACAGCTGAAACCTCGATTTACTGACGACAAGCCATAATCTTTGCGCCAGTCGCGTGACGCGCTATCCCGTCCGTTTCCCGTGGCTGGCCAGATGCTAACTAACAACGAAACGCTCCGAACGAAAGTCTTGGGTTGGCGAGGCCGTAGTGAGTGGCATCAATGCGCAGTTCACGGCCTTCGGACGCCATGCAGCATCGGTCAGATTGGGCTCAAAGTGTGAATTCGCTGCGTATCGTTCCAGCGGCAGCTTTCAAAAAGGGCTCTGGTTTCGATAAATGTCTCACTTGACTGGCAACGGATACTATAGGTCTACGCCCTAACCGAAGGCCTGTTCCAGATCGGCAATGAGGTCGCCGGCGTCCTCGATGCCGACGGACAGGCGGATCAGGTCATCGGTCACGCCCTCGGCGTCACGCTTTTCCTTGGGAACGGTTTTGTGGGTGAGAGAGGCCGGATGCTGGATCAGGCTTTCGACCCCGCCCAGGCTGACGGCAAACTGAAACAGGTGGCTGCGCTGCAATATGCGGTCCAGACGGTCCAGCCCGCCCTCGACATAGAGCGAAATCATCGAGCCGAAATCGCGCATCTGCCGGGCGGCGACCGCATGCCCCGGATGGTCCGGGAGGCCCGGATAGCGTACCGAGGTAATGCCATATGCGGCCTGTTTCTCCAGCAGATGTTCGGTGATTTTGCGGGCATTGGAACAGTGGCGGTCCATCCGCACGGGCAGGGTTTTGACCGAGCGCAGCAACAGCGAGGAATCCTGGGGGCTGAGCACGGCCCCCACCGCGTTTTGCAGGCCTTTCAGGCGTTCGGCAAGCCCCTCCGGGGCGCTGGCGGATACCGCCGCCACACCAGCCATCAGATCCGAATGACCAGACAGGAACTTGGTGGCGGAATGCATGACGATATCGGCGCCCAGCTCCAGCGGGCGTTGCAGGTAGGGCGAAGAAAACGTGTTGTCGCAGACCGTTATTGCGCCGGCGGTTCTGGCGATCTGTGAAATGGCCGCGATATCGACGATCTTGAGCATCGGGTTGGATGGCGTTTCATACCACAGCAATGCCGTCTGGCCGGTTGTCGCCCGCGCTACGGCATCCGTATCGGCGAAATCGACAAAGGTCACGTGATGGCCGGCCGAGCGGGGGCGCACATCGTGCAACAGGCGGTGGATGCCGCCGTAAAGATCAGCATGTGCCACAATATGCGCCCCGGCCTCGGCGCATTCCAGAATGGTTGCCGCCGCCGAAAGACCGGTGGGGAAGGCAAAGGCGGTCTCGGCGCTCTCCAGATCGGCCAGGCAGGCCTCGACCGTCAGGCGTGTGGGATTGTCCGAGCGCGAATAGACATAGCCGCGGTTCTTGCCGATCCCGTCCTGCACGAAAGTCGAGGCATGGATGATCGGGGTGACAACCGCTCCGGTGCGCGGGTCGGGTTCCTGGCCCGCGTGGATGGCACGGGTATCAAAATTCAGTTGGTTCGGTTTGTTCATAGCGCCACTTTCCGGGGTTATATCCCATGTATTCTGCGCCCGTGGCGCCATTTGCCGGAAATATCATCGCTTCGGGGTGCGCCGTCAACAGTGGTTCTGTCCGGGAGAGGTCCAAACCTCTGATATTTCGTGATTTTGCGCAGGTGGCCTGTGGCTTGCAAATCGGCGCCCTACAAGGGCCAGAAGACAAGGATCGCCGGGATGCTGACCGCCACTACCAGGATTTCCAGCGGCAACCCCATGCGCCAGTAATCGCCAAAGCTATAGCCGCCGGGGCCCAGGATCAGGGTGTTGTTCTTGTGCCCGATCGGGGTCAGAAAGGCGCAGGATGCGGCAATGGCGACCGCCATCAGGAACGGGTCGGGGTTGACCCCCAGCGTCTGTGCCATCTGGATGCCGATCGGGGCGGCGACAATGGTTGTGGCGGTGTTGTTCAGCACATCCGACAGCGACATGGTGACAATCATCAGCACGGTCAGAATGGCCCAGGCCGGCATGCCTTGGGTGAGGTCGATCAGTGCATTTGAAATCAACTGGGTTCCGCCCGAGGTTTCCAGGGCCGCCCCAAGCGGAATCATCGAGCCCAGCAGCACCACAACCGGCCATTCGATATGGGTGTAAAGCTCGGCGAGCGGCAGGATGCGGGCCAGCACATAGCCAACCACCACCAGCCCCAGCGCAACCGGCAGATAGACCAGCCCCAGGCTGGCGGCAACCACCGCAGCGGCAAACAGGCCGATGGCCAGCCAGGTCTTGTCATTCGCCGTCACCGCCAGGCCACGGCTGGCCAGCGGCAGCGCCCCCAGCCATTCGACCACATCATTCACCTGATCCTGCGGCACCAGCAACAGCAGGATATCACCGGCCCGCAGCGGGGTCTTGCGAAGCTGTTTGGTGATCCGGCGCCCCTGCCGCGACACCCCCAGCAAAACCGTGCTCTTGCGCCAGCCCAGCCCGACATTCATCGCCGTCTTGCCGTTCAGGCGCGAATCTTCGGTCACGACAACCTCGATCGCCTTCAACCCGGCGCCTTCTGCGGTCAGGGCCTCTTGCCGTTTGGTTTCGGCAAAATCCAGGTTCAGCGTCGTGCGGAATTCATCCAGCGCATCCGGCGCGGCCTCAAGCACCAGTGTGTCACCGGCCTGCAGGCGCGTGTTGCGCTGGGTGCCATAGCGCCGCTTGCCATCCCGGATAAGGCCCAGAATGGCCACATCGGTCTTGTCGGCCGTCTCGTAGAGGTCGCTCAGCCGCTTCCCGATCAGTTTTGAGTCCTCCGGTACGGTCAGCTCTGCAATATACTGCGCGATGTCAGCCATCGGATCGGCGCTGTTTTCCTCCTCGCGTTTGGGAATGAGGCGCCAGCCGATGGTGGCGACAAACAGCAGGCCGGCGAGGGCGGTGATGCCCCCCACCGGGGCAAAATCGAACATCTTGAATGGCGCGCCCAGTGCATCCTCGCGGATCGTGGCGATGATGATGTTGGGCGGGGTGCCGATCAGCGTCACCATGCCGCCAAGGATGGTAGAGAAACTGAGCGCCATCAGCGACAGCCGCGGCGAGCGCTTGGCCTTGCGCGCGGTCTGGATATCGACCGGCATCAGCAGGGCCAGCGCAGCAACATTGTTCATGAACGCGCTCAGCACACCGCCAATGGCCCCCATCAGCGCAATATGGCTGCCGAGACTGCGGCTGCTGTCCACCAGGGTGCGGGTGATCAGAAACACCGCCCCCGAACGCACCAGACCGGCCGAAACCACCAGCACCAGCGCCACGACCAGCGTCGCCGGGTGGCCAAACCCGTCAAACGCATGTTTGGCGGGGATCACGCCCAGCACCACCCCCACCAGCAGGGCACTGAAAGCGACCAGATCATAGCGAAACCGGCCCCAGAGCAGCAGGGCAAAAACCGCGCCGAACAGGGAAAACAAGATAATCTGGTCCAGGGACATGCCAACTCCGATACTGTTGCGGTCAGCCAAAAGGATAACGGCTGCAATTGCAAGCGGCCTCTGGGGTTGCGGCCGGGGGCGGGCCTGACTTATAGATGCAGCAAAGCATGATCAGCAAGTTGGAGCGTCGCATGGCAGGCCATTCGAAATGGGCAAATATTCAGCATCGCAAGGGGCGTCAGGATGCAGCCCGCTCGAAGATGTTTTCCAAACTGGCCAAGGAAATTACCGTGGCCGCAAAAATGGGGGACCCGGACCCGGACAAGAACCCGCGCCTGCGGCTGGCGGTGAAAGAGGCCAGAAAGCAATCCGTGCCCAAGGATGTGATCGAGCGCGCCATCAAGAAAGCCGTTGGCGGGGACGCCGAGAATTACGATGAAATCCGTTATGAGGGCTATGGCCCCGGTGGTGTGGCGGTGATCGTCGAGGCGATGACCGACAATCGCAACCGCACGGCATCAAATGTGCGCTCGATCTTTACCAAGAGCGGCGGCAATCTGGGGGAAACCGGATCGGTCGGGTTCATGTTTGAGCGCAAGGGTGAAATCAGCTTTCCCGCCAGTGTCGGGGATGCGGATACGGTTATGATGGCGGCGATTGAAGCCGGGGCCGAGGATGTGGAATCCTCTGACGAGGGCCATGTCATCATCTGCGCCGATACCGATCTGAACGAGGTTTCAACCGCGCTTGAGGCCGAACTTGGCGAAAGCGAAAGCACCAAGCTGATCTGGCAGCCGCAAACCACGACGGAACTGGATCTTGAGGGCATGCAAAAGCTGATGAAGCTGATTGAAGCGCTGGAAGATGACGACGACGTGCAGCGCGTCACAGCGAATTTCGAAGTGGCGGACGAAGTCCTGGCACAGCTATAGGGGCAGGCGCTCCCCCCTGCGAAATGCGCCACCCCACGAAACGGGGGCACAAAGCAGGAAAGCGGCCGGTCAGGCCGTTTTCTTTGTTTTTCCGAGCATCCGGGCGGCGTGCCGGATGGCCTCGGCAACCGATGTGGCGATTTCAGCGCGGTTGCCGAGTTCCAGGACACCGAGCGAGCGCAGGGTCTTCTCGGCTGGCCCGGTCAGCCCGGCAATGATGCATTTCACGCCCCGATCATCAAGAGAGTTGATCAGTTCCTCCACCGCCATTGCGGCACTTGTGTCAATATGCGCGGCTTCGGTGAAATCCAGTATCACCGCCTGATAGTTGGCAATCTCGGCCTCGACCTGGCTTGTCAGTTGTCGCGCCGATGCATAGGAAAACCGCCCGCGCAGGGCGATGGCCACCACATCGTCCCCCAAGGGCTCCAGTAGTGCTTTTTCCTCGTCATCCAGCGCCGCGTGATCGGGCAGGGCCAGCGTGGTGATGCCTTTCAGTTCTTCCTCTTCCATCCAGCTTGCGGTGACAAAGCCGGCGATGATCAGGCCCACGGCCACCGCCGTGATCAGATCGACGAATACCGTCAGCCCGAGGGTGACGAACATCACGAATACCTTTTCGCGCGGGGCATGGCGGATGCGTTTCAGATAGCCCCAGTCGATGATATCCCAGCCCACCTTCATCAGGATACCGGCAAGGGCGGCATGCGGGATTTTCTCGGCCAGCGGCCCCAGCCCCAGCACCAGCGACAGCAGGATCAGCGCGTGCAGCGCCCCCGAGATCGGGGTGCGCCCGCCGGCGCGGACATTGACCACGGTGCGCATGGTGGCGCCGGCACCGGGCAGGGCGCCCAGCAGGCCGGCTACCATGTTGCCGATGCCCTGGCCGATCAGTTCGCGGTTGGAATTGTGATGCGTCCGGGTGATGGTATCGGCCACCAATGAGGTCAACAGGCTGTCAATCGTGCCCAAGAGCGCCAGCACAAAGGCCGGCTGGATCACCTTGGCCAGATCATTGACGCCGATCACGGGGATATGCAGGGCGGGCAGGCCGGTGGGCACGGAGCCGATCACCGGCGCTGCGGGCAGAAATGTCAGGCTCATGACCGTGCCGACGATCAGCGCGGCCAGGGGCGGTGGCAGGAACATTGCCACCCGCCCGCGCCAGAACACCATGATGGCCAGCGCGGCCGAGGCAATGGCCAGGGCCTGATAGTTGATGCCGGACAGCGCAGCGGGCACGGCTGAAAGCGTCGCAACAGGCCCGCCGGAGACAGTGGGTGCCCCGAAAAACGGCAAAATCTCGATAATGATGATGATCGCGCCGATGCCGCTCATGAAGCCTGAAATCACCGAATAAGGGGTATAGGATACATAGCGCCCCAGCCGCATCACGCCGAACAGGGCCTGAAGGGCGCCTCCGAGAAAGATGATGGCAAAGGCGATTTCCAGACGATCCGCATATTGCGCGACAATGGCGCCACTGACCACGGTCATCGGGCCGGTCGGGCCGGAAACCTGTGCCGGTGTCCCGCCAAAAACAGCCGCGAAAAACCCGACGGCAATTGCTCCGTAAAGCCCGGCGATTGGCCCAAGTCCACTGGCCACACCAAAGGCCAGGGCAAGCGGCAGGGCAACCACAGCGGCGGTAACACCGCCAAAGATGTCGCCGCGCAGGTTTTTCAGGTGAAAACCATTCATAAGTGTATTCTCCGGATGCTGAGTGTGGGCATGCCCGTGCGTCGGGTATCGTTTTCTGCCTCACAGGTTTGGTTGTCAAGATGGCGATATCCATGCGGTATTGCCGGACCGAAACAGATGGCTGGAACGGAAACCGGCATTCGGGTTGGGAATGTGGGCCTTGGAAAACAGCAGGATTTGCCAAAATATTACGAAATCGTATCAATTCTGCTATGCTTGGCATGGGAAGAGTTCGGTGGCCAGATGCGCAAACGCCACCGCAGCAGATGTGCTCAGGTCTGAAAAATGCGGATTTTCCGCCAACAGTTTCAGGAGAACACCATGCTCAGAAATATGCTTGCCACCTTTGCCATTGCCTTTGCCTCCTCTGCCGGCCCGGTCCTGAGCCAGGACGTCTCTCAGGAGCGTATCAACCAGATACTGGCGATGAGTCCGACTGAAATGGCCCGTACCGGCGCCTGGACGACGGCGGCCTACAACCGGCTGATCGGCTATATGAACGCGATCAAAGATCCGGAACTGCGCGGTTTCGTGCTGGACATGTATGACAATCCCACTTCAACGGTGTTCAACGCCACCGCCGCGCCGGATGCGTTGCGCACCGCCCCCGCGACGGGCGGGCCGGGGCATCACCATTACCCCGGCGGTCTGGCCGTGCATCTGGTCGAGGTGATCGAGATCGCGATGGGCTGGTCCGATACATTCGAGGAAATCCACGGTATCCAGACCACCGACCGTGACCTGATCATCGCCGAACTGGCGCTGCATGACTGGAGCAAGGTCTGGTACAACTGGGACGAAACCACCGGCAAGGTGGCCAAGCCCGAGTGGTTCCCCGCATCCTGGGGCGGCAAGAACGGTATCGCCAAATGGGGCTGGATGGGCGAGCACGGCGCGGTGGTCTACTCCGAACTGCTGAAGCGCGGGGCACCCGAACGGCTGTTGTTTGGCGCGGCCAGCGCACATTTCGATCCGCAGTGGGATGTTGATATCACCAATGCCGAGGGCAAGGGTGAAGGGTTCAATCCGGCGATGAAGGAGGCGGCCGAATATGCCGGCACCGATGCGCCGGTTCTGAACCCGGACCAGCGGCGGGTCGAATGGTTTCTGGCCAGCTATTCCGACGGCGACTGGTCATTCTCGCATTATGTGGCGGGGAAATCGGCGCATAAATGGATCCGCATGGTGGCCGAAGAATTGGGTCTTGATCCGGAATCGCCAGAGGCCGCGAAACTGGCCTGGTTCGTGCTGACGCGGGTGTCGGATTTCAAGCTGTACAAAATCTATCAGGACAGCGGCTTTGACATTGCCGCCCCGAAACAGGTGATCCGCGCAGTACTGGCGGATTCATCGGATTACGAGGTGAAATAGTGCATTTCCCGCCCCTCTCCTGTCTTGGCAGGGGAGGGGGGTCCTATTGCACCAGCCAGTCCCCTGCCACCTGCCGCACCGCACGGGTCAGCGGGTTCAGAGCCTGCCGCGTCACCCGATTGAATTGCCAGAACAGCGGCACATCATAGCTGGGCGCATTGCCCAGCGTGACCAGATTTCCGGCCTTGATGTGTGCGCGCACCAAAGGTTCGGGGTTCAGCCCCCAGCCGATACCGGCCAGCGCGGCGGTGACAAAACCGCGCGTGCTGGGCAGCAGGTGCAGCGGCGGGGTGATCCGCTTGCCGAATTGTTCGGTTAGCCAGTGATGCTGCGACAGATCCTTGCGGTTATACATCAGCATCGGCGCGGATTTGGTGCTGGCGGCGGTAAACCCCTCCGCGAAATACCGCGCGGCAAAATCGGGACTGGCGGTGGCCAGATAGCGCAAGGACCCCAGCGCAATACTGTCACAGCCCTGCACCGGTTTGGCATGGGCTGTTACCGCCGCCATCACCTCGCCCCGCCGTAACCAGTCGGCGCTGAAGTCCTGATCGTCGGTGCTGATGTCAAACAGCACCCCCTCGACCCGCGCCATCGCCTCGATGAACCATGTATCCAGACTGTCGGCATTCACCACCACCCGCACCGGCGCGGCAGGGCCGGGAGACAGCCCGTCCAGATCATCGCCAAGGGTGGTTTCCAGCAGCGCCACTTCCTCGGCATGGCGAAACAGGCGTTGACCGGCGACGGTGGGTGTGGCCGGTGTGCCGCGGATGATCAGCACCGTGCCCAACTGATCCTCCAGCGCCTTGATCCGCTGGGAAATCGCCGAAGGGGTGACGTTCAGCGCGGCGGCAGCAGCATCAAAACTGCCGGTTTGCAGGATGGCGCGCAGGGCGGCCAGCTGGGTGTAGTCCATCATTAGAAATGCTAATCCGATAATAGAATAGTTAACTGGCCTGATGATGCGCGCCGCGTTATCCCCTGTCAATAACAGGAGAATTCGATGCAGGCCTTCACCGCCGGTTTTATCCTCAGCTTCAGCCTGATCCTGGCGATCGGGGCGCAGAATGCCTTTGTGCTGCGCCAGGGGTTGCGGCGCGAACATGTGTTTGCGATCTGCCTTGTCAGCAGCCTGTCGGATGCCGTTCTGATTGCCATCGGCGTCAGCAGTTTCGATGTGGTCTCGCGCCTGATCCCGTGGCTGGCACCTGCGTTCCTCTATGCGGGCGCGGCATTTCTGGTCTGGTATGGCTGGCAGAATTTCCGTGCGGCGATAAAGGGCGGGCAGACGCTGGCCGCCCCGCAAACCGCGGCCAACAGCCTGAAGAAAACCTTGCTGGCAGCGCTGGCGATGGTCTGGCTGAACCCGCATGCCTGGCTGGATACGGTGGTGCTGATCGGCTCGGTTTCCACCAGATACGATGACGGAGTGATGTTTGCAGCCGGGGCGACGCTGGCTTCTTTCAGCTTTTTCTTTGCGCTGGGTTACGGCGCGCGGCTGCTGGCGCCGCTGTTTGCCCGGCCGGTCGCGTGGCGGGTGCTGGACGGGGTTGTGGGGCTGACCATGTGGATTATCGCAGCCTCGCTTGTGCTGGAATGAGGGCTTGCCAAAGGGGCAGGATTGCTGTCCTTTGCCCCCATGAGCGCGCAACCCGACATAACCGCAGCCCGCCCCGTCTGGGGGGTGATCTGGATGCTGATCACCGGGCTGGCCTTTGTGGCGGTAACGGCGATTGTGAAACATATCGGCGGCGGGGTGCCGGCGGCCGAAGCGGCGTTCATCCGCTATATTCTGGGGCTGGTGTTCCTGTTGCCGATGATCCGGCCGCTGCTGAACGCACATCTGGACAAAAGTGATCTGATGTTTTTCGGCGCCCGCGGGCTGGCGCACGGGCTGGGGGTGATCCTGTGGTTTTATGCGATGACCAGGATCACCATCGCCGAGGTCACGGCGATGAACTACCTCTCGCCGGTCTATGTCACCATCGGGGCGGCGCTGTTTCTGGGCGAAAGGCTGGCCCTGCGGCGGATCATGGCGATTGGCGCGGCGCTGCTGGGGGCGATGATCATCCTGCGCCCCGGATTTCGTGACCTGAACCTGGGGCATGTTGCCATGCTGGGCACGGCCATACTATTTGCCGCATCCTACCTGTTGGCCAAGCGCATGGCCGATCGCGTGTCCCCCGCCGTGGTGGTGGCGATGCTGTCGATCACCGTGCCGGTCGTGCTGGCGCCTTTTGCCTTTGCTGTCTGGGTGACGCCGACGCCTGATCAGTTGTTCTGGCTGTTCATGGTGGCGCTGTTTGCCACCTCCGGGCATTTCACCATGACGCTGGCGTTTCGCGCAGCCCCGATGACGGTGACACAGCCCGTTACCTTCCTGCAACTGGTCTGGGCCACCACCTTGGGTGCTGTGGTGTTCGGTGAGCCGGTGGACGGCTGGGTGGTGCTGGGCGGTTTGATCATCCTGGCCTCGGTCAGCTTTATCACCTGGCGCGAGGCGGTTTTGAAAAGCCGGATAAAGGCCCCGATATCCATTGAATGAACCATCCATTGAATGAACGGCCAGGCCCCATCCTTCCAAATACCGGCGATTCATGCCAAACCAACAGGATGCAGAGGAGGCGCGGCATGAAACTGATTCTCGGCACGATCACAGTGTTTTTCCTGGCCCTGAGCGCGCCCCATGCCCGTGCAGAGGGTTTGTTGCCAGCCTATTTCGACGTCACGGGCGTAAGGGCCGATGATGTTTTGAATCTGCGCAGAGGGCCAGATGCCAGAACCCCCATCGTCGACACATTGCCGCCGGATGCAACCGGGGTGGTTGTTGTCGCGCGCAGTGACGATGGAAAATGGGGTATGGTGCGCTACAACGAGGGGACCGCCTGGGCCTCGCTGCGGTTTTTGCAACGCGCGCCGGGGCAGGGCGACGAACAGTTGCCGCATATATTGGCCTGCGGTGGCAATGAGCCGTTCTGGGGCCTGTCGCTGTCACTGGGAAACGCGGTATTCGATGAGCCGGGCGGGGCAAAAATCACCCTGCAACAGGTCTGGGAAGGCAGCGCTGCGGGCATGCAGCCGCATGATTTCGGGGTGCGCCTGCAAAACGAAACGGCGCAGATCCATGCGGTGATCAGCCGGGGCCAGTGCAGCGACGGCATGAGCGACATGACCTACGGGTTTTCGATCCGTGCCATCCTGAGCGGCTCGCTGGGCAAGCGGATGCTGGCGGGCTGTTGCGCACTGCCCTGATGCGAAAGACCCATGCCGCCTGATCATCATGATGGCGGCGAACAAGATGAACGGCATCCGTTGTGGTATCTGCGCTGACACATTTTCGGCGCGCATGCTCCGCATGCACAACAATGCCAACATGCTGTCATTGGGTGCGCGCCGGAGCCGCAAGGTAAATGAGGACAGGTCCTGACCCCAGTCACCCGGAATCGAAGTTCGCAGCATGGAAATCAGGTGCCGACGGCAGGTTCGCGCCCGGCCCCGAGGGTGGGCGCGGTGAGGTCTCGTGGATGTCTTGTCAGGCGAGTGACGTTGCACAGGCTTGAAATGGCGAAACAATTCGCGCCC
>JALSRG010000063.1 GCA_026984915.1 Marinosulfonomonas sp.
CTGTTAATCAATTGGTCGTAGGTTCGATCCCTACCGCCGGAGCCAAAATCTCTCTTGGATAACAAGCGAAACGGGTGACCCCGCACTGTGTTGATGGGCACGTATGATGGTGCTGTCCACGCGGATGCATTCAAAGTCTGGCTCTTCCCTCATGGCCCTGAAAAGACTCTCGAATACACCATCTCGACACCAACGATTGACGCGCAGATAGACGCTGTTCCATTTGCCGAAATGTGCTGGCAGCGCACGCCGGATCACGCCAGACAGAAAACGGCTTCCATGAACAGACGGTTGTTGCGCCCGGTTCGACCCGGATCACTTGCCTTGCCCGGAAGATGCGGTTCCATCAACGCCCAAACGCGGGCATTGGGTTTCTGTTGTTGCAATCATGCTGGCTGCCCAACCCGTAATCAGCTTGCATCACAAACCAACCCTTTGGGAATTCTGAATGTCAACACGACCTGGGGCGCAGATCCTATTAACTCGGCCCCACTGGTTTGACAGATTTTTGTGCTGACAAGGCAGAAGGGCGCAGCAATAGCGGGGCTATTTCAAGGCATTGTAACGCAGCTCAGCGCGAAAATCCGCCAAATCCGCAGCGCTGTTTTCCCTGCATCCCGGCGGCGCGGGCCGCTTGTGAACAGAACCACTGTTGACGGCGCGCCGCGAACCGCTGATATTTCGGGGAATGGTGCCGCTGGGACAGAATGAATATGTCCTGCCCCGAAAATGCCTTCGGCAGGGATATTTCCGGAACAAAGATATCATGGGTTTCCCTGTCAAACACGATCTGCCACGCAGGCAAAACGGAACAGAAGGTAACGGGTAATAAACACATGAGCCCCAGTTTGCTTGCCGCCATCTGGATGATCGGTGCAATCCTGTCGTTTTCCTCAATGGCTGTTGCCGGGCGATTTGTGTTGCAGGAATTAGACACGTTTGAACTGATGCTGTACCGGTCTGTATTTGGTGTTTTCATCGTTGTCGCTGCCGCAATCTGGTCGGGAACACTCAAGCAGATTGAGGGCAGGAATTTCCGGCTGCACCTTCTTCGGAACTGTTTTCACTTTACCGGGCAGAACCTCTGGTTTTTTGCGCTCGGGGTAATTCCGCTGGCCCAGGTCTTTGCTTTTGAGTTTACCTCACCCATCTGGGTTGTCCTGCTGGCACCGCTCCTTTTGGGCGAACGCCTGACCCGATTGCGTATCCTGACGGCTCTGCTGGGGTTTCTTGGAATACTGATTGTGGCACGCCCGACATTTGGCACGGTCAACATGGGCATGCTGTCGGCGCTGCTGGCAGCCATCGGCTTTGCCGGCACCGCAATCTTTACCAAAAAACTGACCCGAAAAACCGGCCTGACGGGTATTTTGTTCTATCTGACCGCGATGCAGGCGGTCATGGCCTTTGTGCTGGCCGGATATGATGCGGATATTGCCATCCCTTCCGGCGCCCTCTGGCCATGGATTGCCCTGATCGCCGTTGCCGGGCTGATTGCGCATTTCTGCCTGACCAAAGCCCTGTCCCTGGCCCCGGCCAGCATCGTCATTCCGATGGATTTTGCCCGTCTGCCGCTGATCGCCGTCATTGGCATGGCGTTTTACAATGAATCTTTGGACATCTACGTGTTTGTCGGCGCCGCCATCATTTTCCTCGCAAACATGCTGAATATCCGGGCGCAACTGCGCTAACTAAGGTGCAAAATAACAACGGACGCGAATCTTACCGGCCCTAATCAGCCCTGACGTGGCGTCATTAATTGACGCAAATCGCAGCCGTGGTGTAGCCTTTGGGCAAGAAAGAAATGCCAATACAAAGAAACAACGGGGAACAGAGACATGAAAAAACTGGTCACAACTGCACTGGGTATTGCGATATCCGCGGGGGCAGCGACTGCCGGGGGTATTGATCGTTCGGGGCAGAGCATAAGTGCAATTTATGAAAAAGGCACTTATGCAGAACTTTCCTTTGGCTATATCTCGCCGTCAGTATCAGGCAATGATGTTGCCCTGTTTGGCGGCAACGCCAGCGGCAATACGGCAGCCGACTACACGCAACTCGGCGCGGCGTACAAGCAGGATCTGAGCGACAAGCTTTCTTTTGCAATCGTCATTGACCAGCCGTTCGGAGCGGATATTTCCTATCCCGTCGGAAAATCCATCGCCCTTGGCGGCACCTATGCCAAGGTGGATGCAACAGCCGTGACCGGCGTGTTGCGCTACAAGCTTTCGGACAGATTCAGTGTTCATGTCGGGGCCAGGGCCGACCGGGCGTCTGCCGTTGTCGGGTTGGGCGGCGCCGCATATGGTGCAGTCAGTGGTTATCAGGTCAATCTGGATGACAATACTGGTTATGGCTATCTTATCGGGGCGGCCTACGAAATTCCGGATATCGCCCTGCGGGTTGCCTTGACCTACAATTCCAGTATCGAACACGATTTCAAGACCGTTGAAAGCGGATCTCTCGGCCCCGGCACCAGCACAACAAAAGTCAAGACACCGCAGTCAATCAACCTCGAATTTCAAAGTGGTGTCGCCGCCGATACGCTGGTGTTCGGCAGCATCCGCTGGGTGAAGTGGTCGGAATTCAAGGTAGACCCTGCGGTATTGGTCGGGGCAACCGGCAGCGGGCTTGTCGATATCGACAACACAACAACCTATACACTGGGTGTTGGCCGCAAGCTCAACGATACCTGGGCCGGTTCTGCCCTGATCAGTTACGAAAAGAAAGGCGATCCCCTGGTTTCGCCTCTGGCACCGACGGCTGGCCGCTTTGGCGTTGGTCTGGCGGCGATCTACAGCAAGAACAACATGAAAATCACCACCGGTGTGCAATATGTCTGGCTGGGTGATGCAAAGCCAAGAACCGCAGGGACGGCCCGGGCCAATTTCAACGACAACAATGCGCTGGCCATTGGTGTGAAGGTCGGGTTCAACTTCTGATCCCGACAAACATCCCGTTTCTGAACCCCGCCCCTGACCCGGCGGGGTTTTTTGAATTTGACCCCGGACGTGACGCTGGCTACCAAAGCACGAGTACAAGCAAAGGCCGCATGATGATCTATGAAACTGTTGATGACTGGCTGAAGGCTCCGCACAAGCGGGTCGCCCTGTTTGGCATGTCCGGCCTTGGTAAAACGCATGTTTCAAACATTTTGCGCGACAGCGGCGACTGGTTTCATTACAGCGTCGATTATCGCATCGGCAGCCGTTATCTGGACGAAGACATTCATGACAACCTGAAACAGGAAGCCATGAAAAACCCCTATCTGGCGGAGTTGCTGCGCAAGGACAGCATTGATATCAATGCCAAGCTGCGGTTCGAGAACCTCGCCCCGCTTTCTGCCTGGCTGGGAAAGCCGGGGAATGAGGCCCTGGGCGGGCTGCCGATATCAGAATACCGCCACAGGCAGGCCTTGCACCGCGGGGCGGAAATTTCGGCAATGCTTGACTGCGGCCGTTTTATCGGACGGGCGGAAACACTCTATGGCTACGACCATTTCGTTTGCGATACCAGCGGTTCGTTCTGCGAGGTGGTTTCGCCGGATGATCCGAAAGATCCGGTGCTGGCAACGCTCAGCGAACAGCTTTTGCTGGTTTGGATCGAAGGGTCGCAATCCCATACACAGCAATTGATCGAACGCTTCAAGAATGCGCCAAAGCCCATGTATTACCCGGCCCCATTGCTCACCCGGATGTGGCAGGAATATCTTAGCAAAAACAATCTGGAAGACGGCGAGGTTAACCCGGATGAATTTGCCGTTCACGCCTTTTCCCGCGCATTGGAGGAACGCCAACCCCGTTATCGTGCCATTGCCGAAAACTGGGGTATAACTGTCTCGGCAGACCAGATGGCCGATGTGCGGACCGCCGAGGATTTCACCGATGTCATCGCCCAATCCCTGAAAGACCGCAAGTGACCACCAGAAAGTGACCGCCAGAAAGACAGAAAATGCCAATAAAGATACCGTCTTCCCTGCCCGCATATGACATCCTTCAGAACGAAGGCGTCATGGTCATGGGCGAAGGGCGCGCGGCCCGGCAGGACATTCGCCCGCTTCGCTTTGGCCTGCTCAATCTGATGCCGAAAAAAATCCAGACCGAAACGCAGTTCGCCCGCTTGCTGGGGGCCACCCCCATCCAGATTGAACTGACGCTTATCCGCATGTCCGAACATGTGTCCAAAACCACCGCCGCCGACCATATGGAGGCCTTCTACCACCCGTTTCAGGATGTGAAGGACGAGAAATTCGACGGGTTGATCATCACCGGTGCGCCAATAGAACATCTGCCGTTTCAGGACGTGACCTATTGGGATGAGTTGCGCGAGGTGTTTGACTGGACACAATCCCATGTGCATTCCACCTTTGGCGTGTGTTGGGGGGGGATGGCCATGATCAACCACTTCCACGGCATTCAGAAACACATGCTGGACAGCAAGGCCTTTGGCTGCTTTCCCTTGCAAAACCTGGCCCCTGCCTCGCCTTATCTGCGCGGGT
The DNA here is from genome assembly GCA_026984915.1 of Marinosulfonomonas sp. Taxonomy (GTDB): domain Bacteria; phylum Pseudomonadota; class Alphaproteobacteria; order Rhodobacterales; family Rhodobacteraceae; genus WFVA01. The sequence continues at coordinate 4,499 of JALSRG010000063.1, forward strand.
TTTCAGACGAATGCGTCATACCCGTCAGCCGCTGGACCGAAATGCGCCAGGCCGAAATTGATGCGGCACCGGGGCTGGTTCCGTTATTGGGCTCTGACGAGGCCGGCCCCTGCCTTGTGCAGGATCCCGAACAGCGCGCGCTTTATATATTCAATCATTTCGAATATGATACAGCGACGCTAAAGCAAGAGTACGATCGCGATGTCGCCGCCGGAAAGCCGATCAACGTGCCAATGAATTACTATCCGGACGACAACCCCGATTTGCCGCCCCGCAATCGTTGGCGCAGCCATGCGCATTTGCTCTATGGAAACTGGGTGAATGAAATCTATCAGACCACACCCTATGACATCCGCCAGATTGGCACGCATTACACAACATACAATGGTGAATTACAGGAGTATGGGGCATGACATTGCCATTTGACGGCGCCATCAGCAAATTCTACCGCGAAGAAGCGCCAGAGCGGCTGCGCGAGGTAATCAGCGTTGCCGGCCGCAAGGATATCCTGTCAGACAGCTATCCGTACAAGCGCCTGATGAAACGGCGCGAATACGAAGAAACCATTGCTGCACTGCAAATCGAACTGGTCAAGCTGCAGGCCTGGGTCAAAAGCAGCGGCGCGCGGATATGTATCTTGTTTGAAGGCCGGGATGCAGCCGGAAAAGGCGGAACAATCAAACGGTTCCGGGAAAATCTTAATCCACGCGTTGCCCGCGTCGTTGCCCTGCCCAAACCCACCGACCGGGAGGCGACCGAATGGTATTTCCAGCGCTATATTCGTCAATTGCCGGCAGGCGGAGAAATCACCCTGTTCGACCGGTCCTGGTATAATCGCGCCGTTGTCGAACATGTTTTCGGCTTTTGCACCCCGGAACAGCGGATGCATTTCTTTCGCCAGTTGCCCGAATTCGAGGACATGCTGGTGCAGGAGGGCATCCATTTCATCAAGCTCTGGTTGAATGTCGGGCGCGCCGAGCAATTGCGCCGCTTCCTGCAACGTGAAAAAGACCCGCTAAAGCAATGGAAACTCTCATGGATCGACGTTGAAGGGCTGAAAAAATGGGATGCCTATTCCGCCGCGATCGAAGAAACGCTTGGCCGGACACATACAGAGACGGCCCCCTGGACAATCATCCGGACAGATGACAAGCGGCGTGCGCGCATTGCCGCAATCCGCCGGGTCCTGGGCAGCATTGATTACGACGGCAAGAACCTCAACGTCGTTGAAACACCCGACCCGAAAATCTGCGGTGGTCCGGATCTCTGGAATGCGTAAGCGGGGCTATCATCATGGCAATCTGCGTGCGGCTCTTGTCGAAACCGCGCTGAAGCTGATCGAAGAAAAGGGGCCGACCGGTTTTACCCTGTCCGAAGCGGCCAAACAGGCCGGGGTGACTCCGGCGGCTGTTTACCGCCACTTTGCCGGGCGCGAGGACCTGATCGCCGAGGCGGCGCGTCAGGGCTATGAAATCTTTGGCCGGCAAATCGCACTGGCGGCAGAAGGGCAGAGCACGGCACTGGCCTCATTTGAAGCCACCGGGCGCGCCTACCTGGCCTTTGCCCGTGAATATCCCGGTCATTACGTGGCCATGTTCGAGAGCGGTATTTCCATCAATCGCACACCGGAACTGGCCCAGGTGGCCCTGTCATCCCTGGCACAACTGGAGAAACGCGCCGAAGAACTGACCGCCCACATGCCAGCGGAAAAACGGCCGCCCGCTTCAATGATTGCAGCCCATATATGGGCCATGAGCCACGGCGTGGTCGAACTGTTCGCGCGTGGCTCTCCGGGTACAAAATCACCCTTCCCCCCCGAAGAACTCCTTGAATCAGGGATCGGAATTTACCTGCGTGGCCTGGGTCTGCTTGCCCCCGATGACTAGCGCGTAGACCTCGGGTCAAAAGCGGAAAGCCTTGGCACAATAAAAAAGGCAGGGCGAAAACCCTGCCTTTTCCGATTGCGAAGCCATAGGCCTTAACGCTTGGAGAACTGGAAGCTCCGACGCGCCTTGCGCTTGCCGTATTTCTTGCGTTCCACAACCCGGCTGTCGCGGGTCAGGAAACCAGCGGTCTTCAGGGCTGCGCGCAGATTGGGATCATAGAGTTGCAACGCCTTGGAAATGCCGTGCTTGACCGCACCGGCCTGACCGGAAAGACCACCGCCCTTGACGGTGGCGACAACATCGAACTGGTCCTCGACACCGGCAACGGTGAAAGGCTGACGCAGGATCATTTGCAGCACGGGGCGGGCAAAATAAACGCTCATCTCCTTGCCGTTCACGGTGACCTTGCCCGATCCGGGTTTGATCCAGACGCGGGCAATGGCATCTTTACGTTTTCCGGTGGCATAGGCACGGCCCAATTCGTCGCGAACGGGTTCGCGCGGCGCAGCCGTTTCCACCACGACTTCTTCAACCTCGACCACTTCGGCCAGATCATCCAGTGTTTTGATATCTTCAGACATGATCAGCTCCGCGTGTTTTTCGGGTTCATGGATTTCACATCCAGCACTTCGGGCGACTGTGCCTCATGCGGATGTTCGGCGCCGGCATAAACCCGCAGATTGGTCATCAGCCTGCGCGACAGCTTGTTGCCGGGCAACATGCGCTGAACGGCTTTCACAACCACGCGTTCCGGGTGATCGCCTTCCAGAATCTGGCGCGCGGTGCGCTGCTTGATCCCGCCCGGATAACCGGTATGGCGGTAATAGATTTTTTCATCACGTTTCTTGCCGGTCATCTGCACCTTGTCGGCGTTGATGACAATCACGTTGTCGCCCATATCCATATGCGGCGTGAACGTCGGTTTGTGCTTGCCACGCAGGCGCATGGCGACGATCGAGGCAAGGCGGCCGAGAACAACGCCTTCAGCGTCGATCAGGATCCACTTTTTCTCGATATCCGCCGGTGTTGCGGTAAAGGTTTTCATCTTTGTTCCCTATTCTGACGGGTGCGGCGGGCCCTGATTCAATCAGGTCAAATCAGCCCCGGTTCTGGATGGGGCGTTTCTACAGGGTTTTCGGATCGGGTCAAGAGACTTGATTCCATTAAATTTGTTTACTATCAATGGGTTAAAAATATGGTATTATTTTACCCCATCTCAGACCTCGATCTGCTCCGGTGGATGACTCAGCAAGTGTTCAAGCTGGCGCATGGCCCATTCAAACCGTTCAAGTTCAACCATGCCATTGACCGCAATCCGGATTGCATGTGGCGCGCGCCCGTCGATCAGGGAAAAATCATCGGCCGAGCGCAGGCGGATACCCAGCGCCTCGGCGGCCCGGCAAAACGCCGAGGCCCGCCAGCCACGCGGCAGCTTGAGCCACAGAAACGGCACGCCATCCTGCCAGTTCAGTTCAAACAGGCCCAGTATGTTCACAGCCGTCTGAACATAGATTTTCACACGATCGCGGATCGCCCCACACAGACGGTCAAAGTCCGGTGAGGCAAGAAGCCGCTCGGTCAAGGAACAGACCGGCACCGAAAGGCCGAAGGAGTTGAACTGCGCCGCACTGCGAAGCGCGCGGATTTTCCCGCTCGGCGCCAGCACGAACCCGACCCGCAAGGCCGGGGAGATGATTTTTGACAGCGACGTTACATACCAGCCCAGATCCGGCAGCAACGTCCTGTAGCCGGGCAAGCCGCTGTCCGGATTTCGGTAACAACTGTCCTCGAGCACCGGGCAGCCAAAGTGCCGCGCCACATCGGCAAGTTCCTTGCGCCGGGCAAGGCCGGTATGGCCCGCCGTCGGATTGTGCACCTCGGGCGAGGTGCAAAAAACCTGCGGCCCATGTTCACGGCAGGCCGCGGCCAACGCATCCGGACGAACCCCGGCACTGTCGCATTGCAGCCCGACAACCCGCGCGCGCAGCAATCTGGCGGCATGGCGAAACCCGGCATAGGTCAGGTCTTCGGTAAACACTGTCGGATTCGGCTCTTGCAGGATGCATTGCAGCACCAGCATGATCGCGTGTTGGCCACCATGCGCCAGCACCACATCTTCGGCCTCGAAACGGCCGGCCTGGCTGCCCTGCAACCATCTGGCAGCCGCAACGCGCACGCCCTGCCCCGTGGCCGCGCCAGGGTAATGCAACAGGGCAGGATCAGGCTGCTGCGCCATATCAGCGTAGCAGCGTCGTATCAGGGCCTCCTGCCCCATATCGGGCAACAGCGATGACCGCAGATCAACTGTCTCGGACTGGCTGGGCGTGGCTGGCGCGATCTGCGACATTGCGCCGGGCGTGTATTGCCGCGCAGTGGCCGGTTCCGCCACAAAGGTTCCCCGCCCGACTGCGGCCTGCAACAACCCCGCGTCGGTCAGCCTGGAATAGGCCCGTGCCACCGTGCCCGGAGTCACTTTCAGCTTCCAGGCCAGATCACGCACTGGCGGCAGCCGCTCGCCCCCGGCAATCTGCCCGTCCTCGATCGCTTGCTGAATGGCCGCAACCAGCCGCAGATATTTTGGCCCGGAACCGTCCGACAGATCAGGAAACCAAATTGTATTCATTACAATCTTTCATTGGATCTTGCTGAAGGCACATTGTATCAATATTCCATAGCGGAATTCGCCGTTTGTATCAATACAATTTTCAGGAGCGCGCCATGTCATCTGCAAGCCCCCTGCCCACACAGCACCCCGCGCTGTTGCCTGAGCAAATCCCACAGTCCGCCTTTGCCCATATGATCATCACCGTGGCAAGCGTTCTGCTGGATTGGGATTTGCGCATCCGAACCCGCCGAGCACTGACCAGACTTACTGATGCCGAGCTGAACGATATCGGCCTGACACGCGACGACGCTGATACGGAGGCGCGTCGCCCGTTCTGGCAGGGATGACATCCCCCTTGCCAGAACCTCTTCCTGGGGCCGGTCTTTACCGGCCCCTTTTTTTATTCTGTCTTTTTTTATTCTGTCTTTGCTGCCCGCTGCGGTGGAATGGAATACGTCAGGCTGGCGCGGGCAACCGGCGCGCCCATGCCCTCGGAAAAAACCAGAACGTCGCCAACCGCAAGCGCCTGCCCCAGTTTCAGGATACGCCCATCCGCCCGCAATCTGCGGCCAGCCGCCGGTTTGCGCATGAAATCAATGGAGCAGTTGGTGGTCACGGCCAGAGCCTGCGGCCCGATCATCGCCAGAATGGCCAGATAGATCGTCACATCCGCCAGCGTGAACATCGTCGGCCCCGAAACCGTGCCGCCGGGGCGCAGGTTCCCTGCCCCGACCTGCATTTCCACGCTGATCGAGGCCTCCGCGACCTTCACCACCTGAATATCACCGGCAACTTCGGGAAAAAACTCCCGCATGAAGGCGTTCAGGTCATTACGGCTCATTTGCAAACTCATGCTTTCGCTCCCGCTCATTCCTGCTTACAGTCTGGCCAAAGACAGAGGAGAGAGCAAGATGAGCGATTTGCTATTGCGCGAGGATAGTGGCCATATAGCCCACCTGACCATGAACAGCCCCGGCAATCTGAATGCCCTGTCGGATGCCATGCTGGAAGCACTCCAGCGCGAATGTGACGCGCTGGAAAACGATAGCGAAACCCGCGTCGTCGTTTTGAAGGGCGCCGGGAAAGTGTTCTGCGCCGGGCATGACCTGAAGGAAATGACAGCCGGACGCCAGGCCGAGGACCGGGGGGCGTCCTATTTCGCCGATCTGTTTCAGCGCTGCGGAACCCTCATGCAGAGCCTGCAACGGATCCCGCAGCCGGTCATCGCGCAGGTGCATGGCATTGCCACCGCCGCCGGCTGCCAACTGGTGGCAAGCTGCGATCTGGCTGTCGCCGCGCATGGCACCCGCTTTGGGGTAAATGGCATCAATATCGGGCTGTTCTGCTCAACCCCGATGGTGGCGCTTTCGCGCAACGTGCCGCGCAAGGTTGCCTTTGAAATGCTTACAACCGGAGAGTTCATCAGCGCCGAGCGCGCCGCCGAGGTGGGCCTGATCAACAAGGCTGTTGATCCCGATGATCTGGCAAACACAACCGAAGAACTGGCGCAAAAGCTGGCCGGGAAACTGAACCCGGCGCTGCGCATCGGCAAGGGCGCCTTTTACAAACAGGCAGAAATGCCGCTTGATCAGGCCTATGCGTTTACCGGTGCTGTCATGGCCGAAAACATGATGCTGGAAGATACCGCAGAAGGGGTCAGCGCCTTTCTGGAGAAACGCAGGCCCGACTGGAAAGCCTGAGGCCGGGCCGGAGCCGGACCGCCGCCTGCTGTGTCATTGCGCGGGCCTTCAGGCGCCTGTTCCTCAAAGCCGGTAGATGTCGCTGAATTTGGCCTCCAGATAGTCCAGCAGCGGTGCTTCTGTCGGTGCTGCGCCGCAGGCCTTGGTGATAACGTCCTGCGGCGTGTACAGCCCGCCATATTGCTGCACGTTTTCACGCAGCCAGCCTGTTGCGGGCCCGGTATTGCCCGCAGCCAGTTCCGCGTCCAGTTCCGGCAGGGCCGCGCGCATCGCCTTGTTCAGGCATCCGGCATATACATTGCCCAGACTGTAGGTCGGGAAATAGCCGAACAGGCCAACCGCCCAGTGCACATCCTGCAAAACCCCGTTGGAGGGCTTGTCTACGGCCAGACCGAAATCCGCCTCGAACCGGCTGTTCCAGGCCTCTTCCAGCGCGCTGACTTCCAGCTTGCCCTCGATCATGGCGCGCTCCAGATCAAACCGCAGCATGATATGCAGGTTATACTGAACTTCGTCGGCTTCGGTGCGTATATACCCCGGAACCACCCGGTTGACGGTTTCATAAAACGCCTCTGAATCCGGCAATCCGATATCGCCGAAAGCGCTGGTCATCTCGCCGTAGAGATAGCCGCAAAAGGCACGCCCGCGCCCCAGCTGGTTCTCGTAAATCCGGCTCTGGCTTTCATGCACCCCCATCGACACCCCCTGCCCCAGAGGGGTCAGGGCGAAATCCGGATTGATGCCCTGTTCGTAACAGGCGTGCCCGGTTTCATGAATGGTGGAGTAGATGCAATTGAACGGGTCGTGCAGGTTTGTGCGGGTGGTTATGCGCACATCTGTTCCCGACCCCGAACTGAACGGATGCACCGCCTTGTCAAGTCGCCCGCGTTTGAAGTCATAGCCAAAACTGCGGGCCAGATCCCGCGCCAGCAGCATCTGTGTGGCCTCGCTGAATTCCATTTCCAGCGCCACGGGCTGATGGCGCGCATTCAGGGCCTTTTCACGCAATGTGACAAGCCGCGGGCGCAGCGCTGAAAACATCGCCTGCAAATCGGCTGCCCTGGCCCCCGGTTCATAATCATCCAGCAGCGCATCATAAAGATCCCCGCCCTCGGCCAGGGCGGCGGCTTCCTCGCGTTTCAGGCTGACAATCTCGGCCAGTGTCGGGGCAAATGATGCAAAATCCTCAGCCGCACGCGCCTGGGCCCACAGCCGTTGTGACAGCGAGGTCAGCCGCGCCAGCGCCTTTGCCAGATCGGCCGGCACCAGACTGTTGCGCCGGAAACCGCGCCTGATATGGCGCATGTTGGCCTGACCGACAGCATCCAGTTTCCCGTCATCAATGGCGGCCAGCCATTCACCGATACGGGCATCGGTGCGCCGTGCGTGCAAAACCGCTTCCATCGCGGCAAGCTCTTCGCTGCGCTGCCGGGCCGCGCCCTCGGGCATCATGGTTTCCTGATCCCAGCCCAGACGGCCCGCCACCTGCGCCAGCGCCTCGGTGTCATGCTGAAAGGCCATCAATTGTTGGTAAGGCGTCTTGCGCATCAGCTTGTTCCCTTGATGGATTGTGCCGGCGGATAGGCCGCCATGAAACGGGCGCGCAAGATCAGCGACCAGAGCAGTATGGCCCCGAACTGATGCGTCAGCGCGATATGCGCCTGCGCTGCCGTCATGACCGTGCCAATCCCCAAAAGCATTTGCAGAAAAGCCATGGCCAGAACCAGCGTAAAGGCCCCGCGCGTAACCGTGTTGCCACTGCTGCGGGAACGGCGCCAGACGATCAGCGCAAAAATGACCACCAGATAGCCGACACCCCGGTGAATGAACTGCACAAGCGCCGGGTTTTCGAAAAAGTTGCTCCACCACGGGGAATAATCAAACACTTCGTCCGGGATGATCTGGCCATTCATCAGTGGCCAGTCGATATACCCGCGCCCGGCGTCAATTCCGGCCACCAGCGCCCCCAGCAGAACCTGCAGAAACGCCAGATGCATAAGCCCGGTTGATATGGAAAACAGCCGCGATTCACGCGCGCGCCGCGCCTGCAACAGCGCCGCTTCGGACCGGCCGAGCAGCAGGACATACCAAAGGCTGAGCCCCAGAATCACAAAGGCAATTCCCAGATGTATCGCCAGACGATAGCTGGCGACATCCACCATGCGCCCGCTCAGGCCGGAACTGACCATCCACCAGCCGACCGCCCCCTGCAAGCCCCCCAGAACACCCAACCCCAGCAAGCGCCCGCTCCAGCCGGCCGGAATACGCCTTGTCAGCCAGAGGAACAGAAAACCGGCGGCCCAGACAAGGCCGATGAAACGGCCCAGCTGGCGATGGCTCCACTCCCACCAATAGATGGATTTGAAATCCGCCAGGGTCATCGCCTTGTTTTGCAACTGGAACTCGGGGATCTGCTGATAGCGGGCGAATTCCGCTTGCCAGTCGGCGGCATTCATCGGCGGCAGGGCGCCGGTTACCGGTTTCCATTCGGTTATGGACAAACCGCTGTCGGTCAGCCGGGTCAGCCCGCCCAGCAGGATCATGGCCGAGACAAGCACAAAGATCAGCATCAGCCACAGACGCACGCTCCTGCGCGATGCCTTGCCGGACTTGTCGATCAGCCCCGGCTGCGGAGTCGGCGCAACCTGGGCTTTGTCGCCCTCCACTTCCTCAAAAATACTTCTTTTCTTTGCCATCACACACCCAATCTGATTTTCCGCAAGCTACGGCCCGAAACAGGCAGGGGCAAGCGCCAAAATCACCCTTTCCCGCGCAGCAGCTGGCGCAACAAACCGTGCAAGGTCTGCACATCGGCCCGGGTCAGGGGCAGGCGCGCCCACATGTTGCGCAGATTCAGCCGCATGCCCTGTGCCTTGTCGGCCGGAAAGAAGAAACCCGCCTGCTCCAACCGTTCTTCGTAATGGTCGCCCAGCTTTTCGATCTCGATCGCGCTGGCAAATTCCGTGCGGGACATGGCCTGCACTTCGGCAGGCACATCACGAACCTCGCGCCCCCATTCGTAAGCCAGCAGCAAAACCGCCTGCGCCAGATTCAGCGATGAAAAATCCGGATTCACCGGGATCGAGATCAGCGCATTCGCCCGCGCCAGATCTTCATTTTCCATGCCGGCCCGCTCGGGACCAAAAAGAATCCCCACCTTTTGCCCCGCATCCAGCAAGGCACGCGCATGCTGCATGGCGCGTTCCGGCGTCATCACCGGCTTGGTCAGATCGCGGTGGCGGGCGGTTGTGGCAAAGACATAGTTGCAGTCGGCAATCGCCCCGGCCGTCGTGGCATGGAGCGTCGCGCCGTCCAGAACCCGCCCCGCCCCCGACGCCATGGCCACGGCCCGCGGATTGGGCCAGCCATCGCGCGGCGCGACAAGCCGCATGCGCTCCAGCCCGAAATTGAGCATGGCGCGGGCCGAAGCACCGATGTTTTCACCCATTTGCGGCCCGACCAGAATCACGAACGGCTGTGGCAAGGGCGGCGGTGTTTCGGTGCGGCGCATGGCGAAGGGATCCGGTTGTCAGATTTGGCCGGGTCATACGCGCTGCACCCGCACAGTGCAAGACATGCAGGGCAATGGTCAAACGCATGCGCGCACGCTATATCAGCATCAACACAAACCACCTCCCATGAGAAGGAGACGCAGACATGACCAGCACCGAGCAACCGCAGATCTATCTGATCACCCCAAATCAGATAGAATTATCCAGCTATCCCAATATATTGAACCGCGTTCTTGACGTAACCGATGTTGCCTGCATGCGTCTGTCCCTGGCGACAAGGGACGAAGACCGGATTGCCCGCAGCGCCGATGTGTTGCGCGCCTTGTGCCATGAACGCGACATCCCGCTGGTGATTGATACACATGTGCTGCTGGTCGAACGGCTGGGGCTGGACGGGGTCCACCTGACAGACGCGGCCCGTTCGGTCCGCAAAACCCGCAAGATGCTGGGCGCGGATGCGATTGTCGGGGCGTTTTGCGGCAATTCCCGGCACGATGGCCTGACAGCCGGCGAATCCGGCGCCGATTATGTTTGCTTTGGTCCCGTCGGGCAGACGCCGCTGGGTGATGGCAGCCGGGCCGAAAAGGACCTGTTTGACTGGTGGAGCGAGATGATTGAAATTCCGGTGGTGGCAGAAGGCGCGCTGGACACAGAACTGATTGCCGCGCTTTCCCCGGTTGCCGACTTTTTCGCCATCGGAGAGGAAATCTGGAACACCGAAAAGCCAGAGGAAGAATTCAGGCGCCTTATCAAGGCGATACAGTAAACTTTTACAGTGAGGAAGCCGCCCGGCTCGCCTGATCATACTGGCCGGACAGGGCGCGCAGATTCGCCGCCATCTGGCGAAATTCCGCGCCACTCAAATCCAGCCTCGCCAACCCCTCAAGCAGGCATTGCTGGCGCACCTCACGATAGGATTCACACAGCGCGACACCTTCGCGACTGGTCGAATAAAACACCTCTTTCCCCCGCTTTTCAGTGGTCAGCAAGCCCTGTTTCAACAGCTTGCGCAAGGCATAGTTCACCGTATGCGTATCTTCGATATTCAACAGAAAACATATATCCGCCAGGCGTTTGTCACGGCCGCGATGATTTATGTTGTGCAGTACCAGAACTTCGAGCGGCGTCATTTCCGCATTGCCGGCCGCAGCCATGCAACGGGTGGTCCATCGGCTGAACGCATGAAAGGCGATGATCAGGCCATATTCAAATTCAGAGATTTCCCATCCCTCGCCTTCGGCCAGATGTCTGGATGACACGATGCGCCGATCCTGTGTGGGGCGCCGATCCTGTGTGGGGCGCCGATCCTGTGAATTTTCCGCCATGTTCTGCCTCTTTGCGCCGTGTTTACCGTGTAATTCACAAGCATATCATTTTCGTTTTACCAACGAAATATATATTCACCCTTCGGGCCACGCCGCAGCGTCATCCCAGCGCATAGCCCGCGCCCCGCACCGTTCTTATCGGATTGCTGCCGCCATGCGCCCCAAGTGCCTTGCGCAAACGGCCGATATGCACGTCAACCGTCCGCGTATCCACATATACGCTGCGTCCCCAGACCCGGTCCAGCAACTGCTCGCGGCTGAAAACACGGCCCGGATTCTCCAGAAACATCACCAACAGCCGGTATTCGATCGGGCCGAGCCTGATATCATGCCCGTCCCGCGTCACCCGATGTGTTTCCGGGTCAAGACTAATATCCTGGTTGGACAGTTTCTGGCCCACGCCGGCCGGCCTTGTGCGGCGCAGTTGGGTACGCACCCGCGCCATCAGTTCTCCGACGGAATAGGGTTTGACCATGTAATCATCGGCCCCGGTCTCCAGACCGCGCACCTTGTCGATCTCCTCTGAACGAGCCGACAACATGATGATCGGCAGGCTTCGGGTTTGACTGCGGGCCTTCAGGCGGCGGCAGATTTCAATTCCCGAAACACGCGGCAGCATCCAGTCGAGCAAAATCAGATCAAGGGTTTCTTCCTCAACCAGAATCAGCGCCTCTTCACCGTCACGCGCCTGCACAACCTGATAGCCTTCAGCCCGCAGGTTATAGCTCAGAACCTCGCGCTGCGCCGGTTCATCCTCAACCACAAGAACAAGCGGGGCATGCGGTGCCATCAGATTTCTCCATCGTCAGTCGCAGCGATCAGTTCGGTGGCCTTCGGACGTGTATCACTGGGCATTTCACCGGTGACCAGATAGATGACCTGCTCGGCAATATTGGTGACATGGTCGCCCATCCGCTCGATGTTCTTGGCAATGAAATGCAGATGCATGCAGGCGGTGATATTGCGCGGATCCTCCATCATGAAGGTCAGGAATTCGCGAAACAGGGCATTGTACATCTGATCCACGTCATGATCGCGCTGGCGCACGTCCTCTGCCAGCACCACGTCGCGGCGCATATAGGCATCCAGCGCATCTTTCAGCATCTGTTCGACTTCTTTCGACATCCGCCGGATAGCGCCCGAGGCCCCTTCAATCGGCTGCATCTGCACCAGCACGGTGGTTCGCTTGGCCAGGTTCTTGGCGTAATCACCGATCCGCTCCAGATTCCCGGCAATCTTCATGACGGTAAGGATGGTGCGCAGGTCCATCGCGGCCGGCTGGCGCAGCGCAATCATCCGCGCGGCCTCGACATTCACCTCTTCCTCCAGATTGTCGATCAGCCGGTCATTGTCCCGGACCCTGTCGGCAAGCGATTCATCGCGTTTCTTCAGCGCCTTGGCGCTGTCCAGAATGGCGGCTTCAACCAGGCCACCCATTTTCATGATCAGCGCCTGAATGGTTTCCAGATCCCGGTCAAAGGCGCGGGCAATGTGATTTTCCGGCATGGTATAACTCTCCTTTAACCGATCCGGCCGGTGATATAGCTTTCGGTGCGCGGATCCTGCGGGTTGGTGAAAATCTGTCCGGTTTCGCCGTATTCTACAAGACTGCCCAGATGAAAGAAGGCCGTTTTCTGGCTGACACGGGCAGCCTGCTGCATCGAATGCGTGACAATGACCACCGAAAATTTGCTGCGCAACTCGTCAATCAACTCTTCGATCTGGGCAGTGGCAATCGGATCAAGGGCCGAGGCCGGCTCATCCATCAGCAGCACTTCGGGCGAGGTGGCAATGGCCCGGGCAATGCAGAGCCGCTGTTGCTGGCCGCCCGAAAGCCCGGTGCCCGAGGCACTCAGCCGGTCTTTTACCTCATCCCAGAGTGCGGCGCGTTTCAGCGACTTTTCAACGATGTGCTCCAGCTCTGCCTTGTTCGCGGCCAGCCCGTGAATGCGCGGCCCATAGGCCACATTGTCAAATATTGATTTGGGAAAAGGGTTTGGTTTCTGAAACACCATCCCCACCCGCGCCCGCAACAGTACCGGGTCAACATCCGGGGCATAAATATCGCGGCCATCCATCAGAATCGTGCCGGTGACACGGCAGATATCAATCGTGTCATTCATCCGGTTCAGGCAGCGCAAAAAGGTGGATTTGCCACAACCGGACGGGCCGATGAAGGCTGTCACCGTCTTGTCATCAATATCCACATTCACATCCCGGATCGCATGGTTGTCACCATAGTAAACCTGAACATTCTGGGCAGAAATTTTTACCTTTTTCGTGTCTTTTAATGCAGTTACATCGCGTATTTCATTCATTTTTCCATCCTTACCAGCGGCGCTCGAACCGTTTGCGCAATATAATTGCCACGCCGTTCATCAGCACCAGAAACCCCAGCAAGACAAGTATGGCCGCTGCGGTTCGGGCCTCAAAGGCACGTTCGGGAAAATCCGACCAGCGAAACACCTGCACCGGCAAAACCGTGGCGCTGTCGGTAATGCCGTGCGGCACATCGACGATAAACGCAACCATGCCGATCATGATCAGCGGGGCGGTTTCCCCCAGCGCCTGTGCCATGCCGATGATCGTGCCGGTCAGAATACCCGGCATGGCCAGCGGCAGAACGTGATGAAAACTTGTCTGCAATCTGGAGGCCCCGACCCCCAGCGCCGCCTCGCGGATACTGGGGGGGACGGCGCAGATCGCCGCCCTTGCGGCAATGATGATCGTTGGTAGCGTCATCAGGGCCAGAACAATCCCGCCGGCCAGCGGCGCGGATCGCGGCACACCGAAAACCCCCAGAAACAACGCCAGCCCCAACAGGCCGAACACGATGGAAGGGACAGCGGCGAGATTGTTGATATTAACCTCGACAAAACGCGTAAAACGGTTTTTCGGGGCAAATTCCTCCAGATAGATCGCCCCGAAAACACCAACCGGAAACGCCAGGGCAAATGTAACAAGCATTGTCCAGAATGAGCCGACAGCCGCCCCCCATATACCTGCCAGTTCCGGCTCTCGCGAATCCGAGGCGGTAAAGAACCGGCTATTGAAAACCGAATGGATGGCACCCTGATCCCGCAATTGTTCGATCCAGACGATTTGCCGGTCACTCACCTTGCGCGCCGATTCCGGCAATTCGGTGATAAGAAGCTGCCAAGCGCCCGAGTTTTCCAGACGCCCCGTTAGGGGGGCAAGAACGATCCCTTCAGCGCGGTTGCTTTCAACTTTGACCAGTTTGATCCAGCCATTTGCGGCTTTGATCAGAAGCGACGGTGTCTTGTCATCCAGTTCCTCGGCCCCGTCAGGCGCAACGGCCCTTTCTTCCAGATCACGGGCCTGGGCCAGAAGGGTATCACGCGCCTTGCTGCGGGTGGCAATCTGGGCCGCGTTTCCCGCCCGGTCCTCCTCATTGGCGTCCACAGCGGCGCGGCGCTCATACTCACGAACACCATTGTCCTGACGCTCAGCCTGCCGCCGCAACAGACGTGCTTTCTTCAGCAGGCCCTGTTTGACCTGTTCCAAAGCCGGTAAGAAGTCGTTTGCACTGGAGTGCAGAACGACTGTCTTTCCTTTTACATCAGCCGTCAGCAAACCCCGGGTTTCTTCCGGTTGCAGGGATCCGAACGCACCCTTCAGATACAGGTCGGTCGTGTCCGAGGCGAGAAACCGGAAATCTATGGTCTTGCCCAGCAGTTCCGGGTTTTGCGCCACCTTGCGCGCCAATTCGAAACTGGCGCCACCCGAGACCAGATCATAAAGCGCGCGCTTGTCCTTGCGCCCCTTCACATAGGGGAAATAGGCCTTCAGGGTTTTCTTGGTCAGCCCGGCAAAATCGGCCCGCAGCAATGTTTTCGGGTCGCGCTCTCCCGACGGATCCAGCTTTTGCGCATCAAGCACCACGGGCAGGGTGATATAGCTTTCCGTCAGGGCGCCAGTTGCTTTGCCAACGACCGACCCCAGCAAAGCCAGCAGTGCAAGAGCCGCCAGCGCAATCGCGGCAATTCCATAGGCCTTCAGGCGCCATTCCGCCCGTTTTCTGCGGCGCAGTCGGGCCATGGCGGCATCGGTTTCAAAGAAACCCTGCGGCGGGGTCAGCGAAGGCTCAGTCGGCATGGGCGGCGCTCCTAATCATAGGCTTCGCGAAAACGATGCACGATTTTCTGGGCAAAGACATTCATCAGCAAGGTGATGCAAAACAGCGTAAAACCCAAGGCAAAGGCCGGCCCCGCGGCGGTGCTGGCCTCGGTGTCTCCGGTAATCAGGCTGACGATCTGCACGGTAACGGTGGTGACGGCCGCAAGCGGGTTTGCCGTCAGATTGGGCCCCTGCCCCGCGGCCATGACGACAATCATGGTTTCGCCGATGGCGCGGCTCATCCCCAGCAGAACGGCCGAGACAATTCCGGGAAGGGCGGCAGGAAGAACCACCTGCCGGATGGTCTCGGCCCTGGTGGCGCCAAGCCCGTAAGACCCGTCTCGCAGCGCCTGCGGCACCGCGTTGATCACATCATCCGAAAGCGACGAGATAAAGGGAATGATCATGATGCCCATCACCACACCTGCGACAAGCGCGGATTCACTAGCCACCGTCAGCCCCAGCGTCTCTCCGGTATTTCTCAGGGCAGGCGCCACGGTAAGGGCCGCGAAAAAGCCGTAGACCACGGTCGGGATGCCGGCGAGCAGCTCAAGCATGGGTTTGACGATTGCCCGCGCACGGGATGAGGCGAAATCCGACAGATAAATCGCCGCAAACAGCCCCACCGGAACAGCAACAAACATTGCAATCAGGGTAATCAGGAAGGTGCCGGCAAACAGTGGCACAGCCCCCACGCGGTCCGGGTCCAGTTGACCATCCATAACCCCTGACAGCGGACTCCAGTTCAGACCAAACAGAAACTTGTCGACCCGCCAGCCGATATCCCTGAAAAAACCGAATGTCTCGAACACCAGCGAAAGCACAATGCCGACAGTGGTCAGCACCGCGATCAGCGCCATGGCCGCCAGCATTTTGCGCAACATGGATTCGGCACGGTTCCGGGCCCGAAAACTGACAGAGATACGCCGCAGGCAAAGGGCGGCGGCAACAAGCGCGCCCCCCAGCACCAGCAGGGAAATCGCCCAATTGCGCCACATCACAAAGCGCGCAAACCTTTCCGAAACACTTTGGCGCAAAGAATCATCAGCACTTGCCAGCGCCCCTGTGGCCAACGCACGGGCATCCGAAATGATCAATTGCCGTTCAACGGAACTTGCCTCGGGACGTGCCACAGAAACCTGTGTCTCCAGCATTCTGTCAATGGCAATCTCCGCCCCGACCCCGACGACCAGCAACAGCCCCCAACCGACAAGCAAAACCATCAGAAAACAATACATTCCGTGATAGTTCGGGCGCGAATGCAATTTCGCGGGTTGGCCTGCGGCAAGCACAATGGCACGCCGGCGCCCCATCAGAAAAGCGACGGAGGCCAGAACCAGAACCGTAATGAATACGATGGCTATCATGCCCTCTCCTGAGGTTGTTGGAAAACCCGGAGGCCGGGACGCCCCCGGCCTCCGATCTTTTTCAGCTTATTCAAGCCCTTCGGCACCTGTCATTTCCACAAGCTCCGCAACCGCCTTTTGCATCGCGGAATGCGCGTCCTCAGGCAGTGGGATCAGACCCTTGTCAACCAGGATGCCGTCTTCGCCACTCATGGCGTCGGACAGGAACAGTTCGGCATATTCCTGTATGCCGGGCACCGCCCCCACATGGGCTTTCTTGATATAAAAGTAGAGTTTGCGCGAGACCGGATAACTTCCGTCGGCAATGGCCTCGAATTCGGGGGCCACACCGTCAATCACAGCGCCCTTTATCTTGTCGCTGTTCTGATCAAGGTAGGAAAAGCCGAAAACACCCACAGCAGCAGGGTTGGCTTCCAGCTTGGCCACGATCAGGTTGTCATTCTCGCCGGCCTCGATATAGGGGCCGTCCTGACGGATTTCTGCGCCGTCATGTTTGCAGAACTTCTTGTCATTTCCAGCAGCCATGCAGCCTTTTTGCATGACCAGTTCCTCAAAGGCATCACGGGTTCCCGAAGAGGGCGGCGGCCCCAGTACTTCTATTTTTTCGGCCGGCAGTGACGGATCGACCTCATTCCACAATGTCGGCTTTGGGCCGGCTTTTGCCAGCGCTGTCCAAAGCTGCGCGCGCGTGATCGAAAATTCGGGGCCCTCCACGGCATTGGCCACGACAATTCCGTCAAATCCAATCACCGCTTCGGTGATCGCGGTGACACCGTTATCGTTGCACAGCGTCCATTCCTTCATTTTCATCCGGCGCGAGGCATTGGTGATATCCGGCGTCTTCAGGCCAACACCGGCACAAAACAGCTTCAGCCCGCCACCGGAGCCGGTGGATTCGATAACCGGTGTCTTGAAATCGGTGGTTTTGCCGAACTGCTCGGCCACGGCGGTTGCAAACGGAAAAACCGTGGATGAACCGACAATGCGCATCTGGTCGCGAGCCATGGCGGCAGTAGAGGAAATGGCCGCGCCGGCCGCGACGCAGGCGAAAAGTTTCGTAAGTGACATTGCGAACTCCTGTTAATTTGCCGGGTTACTGGCTGTGCAACCCAAGCAAGCAGCTAACCGTCCTTGGCCAAGCTTTTATGACGGTTGCGTAACGGTTTTATGACAGCCGAAATCCGCCGGTTTCATCATGCCTCCAGTGGAAACTCCACCGTGAATCGGCTGCCCTGCCCCGTCTCGCTGGCAATGCGAAGCCGGCCACGATGGCGGTTGACGATGTGTTTGACAATGGCCAGCCCCAGCCCGGTTCCGCCCATTTCCCGCGACCGATGCGCATCTATGCGGTAGAATCGCTCGGTCAGGCGGGGAATATGTATTGCCGCAATCCCGTCGCCCTGATCGGCAACCTCAACCTGCGCGAATGGCCCGTATGGGCCGGAATCCCGCACGGATATGCTGACCGCAACCCTGGCGCCTGCCTGGGCCTGCCCACGGCCATATTTGATTGCATTTTCAATCAGGTTGCTGAAAACCTGCTGCAACTGGTCGCTGTCCCCCTGTATGACCACCCGGTGGGAAGGCGCATTCAGTTTGACCACGGCGCCGGCTGCCTCGGCAACGGGTCTCAGCGCCGTAACACTGGTTGCAACCAGCGCCACGATATCAACCGCCTGTTTCGGCCGCATGTGTTCATCGGCCTCGACACGCGAGAGCGAGAGCAGATCCCCGACCAGCCGGCTCATGCGTGTGGCTTCGCGCTCCATTATCGCCAGAAATTTCTCGCGCGCCTGTGCGTCGTCGCGTGCCGCCCCCCGCAGGGTCTCGACGAACCCGATCAGGGCGGTCAGCGGCGTGCGCAATTCGTGGCTGACATTGGCAACGAAATCCTGCCGCATCTGGGTTGCCTCTTCGATATGCGAAATATCCTCAAAGCTGACCAGAACCGCCCCCGGATTGGCGTTCAGATCCGGGCAAGGCGCACAAAAGGCACGGTAGGTTATTTCATTCTGCCGACCGCTGAGAACATATGTCGTGGATCGCGCTTGCGCATCTTCCAACGTTCGTTCAATGGCTTCCAGCAGCATTTGCTGTCGCAGCACCGCCGCATAATGCAGCCCGGTGACCGATTCCCCGAACAAATCCCTTGCCTGGCGGTTGGCCCAGATGACGCGGTCCTCAGGGTCGATCAGAATCAGCGGCATGGGGACGGCAGACAAGGTTTCCTGCATCAGTTTATTGTGTTGCATATTCGCTGGTTTTCCTATTTTTTTGACCAAACGGCCAAATAAGTGTTAACGAAGCACTGGACAGAACCGTCAAGAATTGCGACTTTCAGCATGCGGGGTAACGTATGAGTTTGAAAAAGTAAAAAATTTGTTTTGTCCATGGTCTTTGATTTTGCCACACCCCGCAGCAAGAAAATAAGTGGCCTCCACTCGGCTACAACCAGAAAGCGCCGCGATGAAATCGAACGGTTCAACCTTGCATATTCTTGTGGTGGGGGATGTCCGCCAATGGCTGTCCGACGGGCGACATTTACCGCGCGTTTCCAGGCTTGATTATATTTCTCTGGATGATCTGGATCAGGCCTGCCTGGACAGAACCAACCCGGATGTCGTGCTTTGCCCGCTTGTTGCCAAGGGCTTTGATGCGCTTGATGTGGCGTTGCGTCTGCAAGAGCTGAAATTCGACGGACGCATGCGGGCGATCTGTCCGCCTCTTCCCGATCCTCAGGTGGTCCTGCGCGAAGTGCACATTCTGTGCCCGGAGCTGGATTTCAACCTGCTGGAGATCGACACGTCACTGCAAGCGGATGAAAAACCGCCGAAAGGGCGGTTGTCATAAGCCGAAACGAAGGTACGGACACAGAGGCCGGCGGAAAACCCCGACCCGTCAGGCCAGCCTTTGCCATTCGTTCTGGCGCGTGCGCTTCCAGACAAGACGGGTTTTGGGCTTCGCAGGCTTTTTTTCCTCGTGGGCCGGCAGGGCAGCCGTCAGTGTTGCGGCCCATTCCGAACGCAGATTTGATAGAACGGATTCCTGGTCAGCCCGCACATGCCCTTGCGACAGCTTTTTGCCATGCAGGCGTTTGATGCGCTGTTTTGCCAGTTCCTGACGCTGGGTTTCTTCGGCAATCAGGCGAAACAGAAAGGTGTGGCGAACCGCACTCTCTTCGTTTGACAGTTTGCTTTCCATGATTTCTCTCATAATCACTACCAACTGCGATCATTTCGACATTTGCAAATGGCCATTTTGAGGCAGCGGGCAGGCCATAGCGGGGCATTTCCGGGAAATTTCCAAAAGAAAGGGGCGGCCCCACGCCGCCCCTACCGCCACCCATTCCTGTTGTACGGTCTATCGGTCCTCCGGATAAACCTGTACTTCTGCAAGCTTGTAACTCCAGTCCAGGCCGGCGTTTTTCCAGCCATTGACAACGCGCTCTCCTTTGTCCGGCCCTTCAGCCACTTTATCACCCTCAAAGCCGTCAACCAGTGAATAGACATTCGAATAGCCCAGTTCATCCAGGATATTCACCGCCCGCGCACTCCGGCTGCCGGACCGGCACATCAGAATAATTGCCTGATCCTTTGCTATCCCATTCGCTTGTGCATAGGTCTGGAAAACCGATGCAAACTCGGTGTTCTGCTCAAGTTTATAGGTGCCCTTGGTCGCGTTATATTCGGCAAAGGCCGGCAGGACCATTACCGGAATATTCACATTCACCCGCGCCGGCAGCCCGACAAAGGCCACCTCGGCGCGGGTGCGAACGTCGATAAGCAAGACGTTCGGGTCGGCAAGCATTTCGGCGGCTTGAACAGCCGTAACATACAGGCCAAGATCGGTCTGTTTTTTGCCCGGAAGTTCTCCGGCATGGCCAATAAAAGGCACCATAATGAAAATCAGTGTCGCCGCTTTGACCATATGTTTCGTGAAAAAATTCATCTTTGAATCCTCTTGTCCCTGACGGGCAATTCAGGTCTGAATCGACCTCGGCTCTTGAAATCTGCGCGGTTATTCAACCATTATCCATTCCCCTGAAAGCGGGAACCGCCAGCTAAAATTACCGGCCCATGTCTTCAATA
>JALSRG010000064.1 GCA_026984915.1 Marinosulfonomonas sp.
TGTCCCTGACGGGCAATTCAGGTCTGAATCGACCTCGGCTCTTGAAATCTGCGCGGTTATTCAACCATTATCCATTCCCCTGAAAGCGGGAACCGCCAGCTAAAATTACCGGCCCATGTCTTCAATATGCAAAACGATAACGTCAGTAACAGCCGGTGAACAAGTCAGATATTCCTTACCTGCAACGCGTAAAAGCCTGTGCTGTCACAACCGTTCGAGCGCCTTGCCCAGCCGTGGCAGCCTCGCTTTTTTCATCAGCGGGCGCATGCCCAGCGTCTGCCCGGACAGGCGCTCTGCCGTGGCATGTACCGCGCGGGCCACCGCACACACCGCATCTTTGTCAGTCGCCAGATACTCACAAAGCAACCCGTCCGGATCGCGGCGCAGAATATGGTGGGATGCCAGTATATTCGTTGGAAAATCACGCAGATTCATTGTCAAAAGCGTCTGCGCCCCCCCGGCAATTGCCGCCGCCAGGACATGCCGGTCATTCACGTCAGGCAGGTGCAACCCCTGCTCCAGTACCGCGTCGTAATCCACATCCGAATCCGGCCATTTTGCCCGCAGCAAGGCAATTTCGGCGCGCGCGGTTTCCGCATGCTCCGCCCCCAGCCTGGCCGCGGCATGGGCCCATTCTCCGATTATCCGGGGCGACCAAAGGGGGGTAAACAGGCCCTGTTCTGCCACCCCCAGAACCATTTCACGCATGACCGTCGGGTAAAGTACACAGGCGTCGATCAACACTTTCACGGCGTCAGCCTGAAAAACAGCGCTTTCAGGTATCCTGTTTCGGCCAGTTGCGGCAGTTGTGGATGGTCCGGCCCGGCAAAACCGGTATGGATCAGTTGTGACCGGCGTCCGGCCCGGCCGATACCGCGGGCGCTGCTGTTGCGAAAGCGCGTCAGATCTGCCGCGTGCGAACAGGAACACAGGCCCAGATAGCCACCCGGCGCCACCAGTGGCGCGGCCAGACGGGCCACGCGTTCATAAGCGCGCAAGCCAGCCTCCAGCGCTTTTCTGTTCGGGGCAAAGGCCGGCGGATCGCAGATGACCAGATCAAATTTTTCCCCCTCTTTTGCCAATGCGGTCAACACATCAAAGGCATCGCCCTTTCGGGTCGCAAACCGGTCGGCAAAATCCGAGGCCACGGCCCCGGCCTGCGCCAGATCCAGGGCCGGTTCCGATGCGTCCACCGCCAGCGCCGATTGCGCCCCGCCGGCAAGGGCCGCCAGGGAAAAGCCGCCAACATGGGAAAAGACATCAAGCACCCGCGCGCCACGCGCCAGCCGCGCCGCAAAGGCATGATTGGGCCGCTGATCATAAAACAGGCCGGTTTTCTGCCCTCCCAGAACATCGGCCATATAGGTTGCCCCATTCATCTGCACCGGCACCGGGCCTTCAACCTGGCCACACAAAACCTGACTATGGTCATCCAGACCTTCCAGCCTGCGCGTGCGTCCAGCGGCATTCTTGATGACAGTGCCAACCCCGGCAACCGATTGCAGGGCCTGCACCAGTTCGCCCAATCGGGCTTCCGCCCAGGCCGCGTTTGGCTGCAATACCGCCACATCCGCAAACCGGTCGATCACAACACCGGGCAGGCCGTCGGATTCTGCATGAACCAACCGGTAGAACGGCTCTTTGTACAGACGTTGCCGCAAGTCCTGGGCCCGCGCCAAACGCTGCGAAAACCAGTTTGCGTCGATCTCGGCCTCTGGGTCACGGTCCAGCATCCGGCAGGCGATGCGCGACTCCATATTGACCGCAACCGTGCCCAGCGGGCGCCGCTCTGCGTCTTCGAGTCGGGCGATTGTGCCGGGTTTCAGGGCGCGTGTGCGCCGGTCCGCGACCACCTCGTTCTGAAACGCCCAGGGAAAGCCGTGCCGCAGGGCGCGCACTTCAGCCTTGGGTTTCAGGCGGACAACGGGGCGATGGCTTGCGCCCAGGGCGCTGGTTTCAGAATGGGTCATGGCCGCGTGGTACTGGAAAGCTTGCGGCTTGGAAACCGGGTTTCAGGAATTATCAGCCGGGCGGGCAAGTTCGCGGGCGATGACATCGGCCAGATGCCGGATGATCCGCACTTTCTGGGTTTGCCCGTCCCGATCCGCCTGCAAGGCCTTGCGCCCGCCAAAGGCCCGCAAGTCCGCCTTGACGACCCTGGGGCCAAGCACGACCTGACCGCTATTGCTGTCACGCAAAGTCAGGACAAATGTAATCGAATGCACGCCCCCGACGGTAAACCGTGCATGCCCTGTCAGACTGTGGAACCGACGCACCACGATATCGGCCTCAACGGCTTCAGGACCATGCAGCCTGGGCATGGCCTTTGCCACCGCTTCTTCGAAAATTGCCTTCACCTGGGCCCGGCGATCCCCATAAGGGTCTCCGCGCCAAACGATATCGGCCACCGGATACAATGTGTTTGCCTCGGAAACCTTCAGATAGGACGGAACCACAATTTTCGTTGATGTCACCGTATAATCCGAGGCCAGGGCCTGAGGCTGTGCGCCCGCGGCAGGGTTGCTGCCTGACAAGGCCGCCGCATCCCTGCCCTGGGGGGCCGTGTTTTCCACCGGGCCCTGAAGCAGCGCACAGCCTGACAATGCCGACAGCAGCAACACTGGCAAGACCGCCCGGAAATTTTTCACTGTTCCACCCTCCGGATTCTTCCCGTCAGGCAATTGCCGCAGCCCTCGGGTCTTTTTCTTTTGCCCATACAATATAGACGAATGGGAAAAAATGCTGCATTTTTCCCGCCTTCGCTCCGATCCCTCCAAGAAATGCTGCCTATTTTACAACAAATCCCGCCGGATTCCGGTTTGGCTCACCACCTCAGGCAGGATACGTTGTTCGCTGCTATTCTTCTGGTGTTGTTAGCGCTAACATTGTCTGCTATGCGGGGCCAGAAACCATGGATTCATCCAGTCAGGCGACCCAATGCCCACACACGCAAAGCTCATCGCAGTCACAGACCGCATCCGCAAACGAAGCGCCAAAACCCGGGCGCAATACCTTGAGCGCATGGCCATTGCCGGCGGCAACGGCCCGAAACGCGCGCATCTCAGTTGCTCGAATCAGGCACATGCCTATGCGGCGATGGGGCCCGAGAAACCTGCCCTGACCGGGAATACCGCCCCGAATCTTGGCATCATCACCGCCTATAACGATATGTTGTCGGCGCATAAACCGTTTGAAAATTATCCCGAAATCATACGCGCGGCGGCCCACAAGGCCGGCGGCACTGCCCAGGTTGCCGGCGGTGTTCCGGCCATGTGTGATGGGGTGACACAGGGGCAGGCCGGTATGGAGCTATCCTTGTTTTCGCGCGATGTCATCGCACTTTCGGCCGCAATCGGGCTGTCGCATGATTGTTTTGACGCGGTCGTGTACCTGGGCGTTTGCGACAAGATCGTGCCGGGGCTGGTCATCGCCGCCGCCACATATGGCCATCTGCCGGGCGTATTTCTTCCGGCGGGGCCGATGACATCCGGCCTGCCCAATGATGAAAAGGCCCGCATCCGGCAAAAATTTGCCACCGGAGAAGTCGGGCGAGAGGTGTTGATGCAGGCCGAAATGCAGAGCTACCACGGCCCCGGAACCTGTACCTTCTACGGCACCGCGAATTCCAACCAGATGCTGATGGAGTTCATGGGGCTGCACCTGCCCGGCGCATCCTTCGTTCCGCCAGAAACCGACCTGCGGGCGGCGCTGACGGCCCAGGGCGCCATCCGGGCGATAGAGCTGAGCGCAATGCGCGGCAACTACCTGCCCGTCTGTGACATTCTGGATGAAAAGGCATTTGTAAATGGCATGGTCGGGCTGATGGCCACCGGCGGATCGACAAACCTGCTGTTACATCTGCCGGCCATGGCCCGGGCTGCCGGGATCATTCTTGACATTCAGGACTTTGCGGAACTATCTGAAATCACACCACTTTTGGCCAGAGTATACCCCAATGGCCTTGCGGATGTGAACCATTTCCACGCCGCCGGCGGGCTGGGCTACATGATCGGTGAGTTGCTGGACGCCGGCCTGTTGCATGAAGAGGTAAAAACCGTCGCCGGGACGGGGCTTTCGGGCTATGTGTCAGACCCATTTCTGCAAGACGGCGCCCTGCAGTTCCGGCAAAGCCAGCGCCGCAGCCTGAACGACAAAATCCTCCGGCCGGTGGCTAACCCCTTTCAGCCCGAGGGCGGTCTGAAAGAGCTTTGCGGCAACCTGGGCCGCGCCGTGATCAAGGTCTCGGCAATTTCTCCGGACCGCCACATCATCGAGGCCCCTGCCCGCGTTTTTGATAGCCAGGACGCGGTAAAGGCAGCCTTTCGCGCCGGAGAGTTCAGCACCGACACCATTGTCGTCGTGCGGTTTCAGGGGCCGCGGGCCAACGGTATGCCGGAATTGCATGCCCTCACCCCGGTTCTGGCGGTGTTGCAGGACCGCGGGCTGAAGGTGGCGCTGGTGACCGACGGGCGCATGTCCGGCGCCTCGGGCAAGGTCCCGGCGGCCATCCACCTTTCCCCCGAAGCGGCCGAGGGCGGGCCGCTGGCGTGCCTCAGGGACGGGGATACAATTCGTCTGGATGCCGTGGCGGGCACGCTGGACATTCTGAATACCGACCTTTCGGATCGCACCCCCGAACAACCGGACCTGCAGGAAAACCGCCAGGGGCACGGTCGAGAGCTATTTGAAATCTTTCGCAAAAATGCCGGACCTGCTACGCTTGGCGCCGATTCAATCCTGCCAGGAGGCCACCAATGACACCGCAATCCGCATCCGATGCCTGCGCGGAAATCTGTGCCCTGGCGCCGGTCATGCCGGTGCTGGTGGTCAATGACGTCGATGATGCGCGCCCCCTGGCGCAGGCCCTGATTGCCGGCGGTTTGCCGGCCCTGGAGGTGACATTGCGCACCCCTGCGGCACTCGATGTCATAGATGCCATGTCCTCTGTCGCCGGCGGGGTTGTCGGTGCCGGAACGCTTCTTACCGTTGCCGATGTCTGGGATGCCAAACAGGCCGGCGCCCGGTTTGGCGTATCCCCCGGAGCGACCGAGCAGTTGTTGCAGGCCGCGCAAGAGGCCGACCTGCCCCTGCTTCCCGGCGCGGCCACGGCGACCGAGGTCATGCGGCTGCTGGAGCGTGGCTACTGGATGCAAAAGTTTTTTCCCGCCGAGGCCATTGGTGGCGCCGCAGCCCTGAAGGCCATCGGCGCGCCATTGCCCCAGGTCGGGTTTTGCCCGACCGGTGGCATTTCCCCCGCCAATGCGGCAGACTATCTGGCCTTGGCCAACGTGCATTGCATCGGTGGCAGCTGGGTGGCCAATGCCGGGCTGATTGCTGCGAAAAACTGGGGCGAGATTGAAAAATTATCACGAAATGCCAGAAAGTTACGCACCTAACTTCAGGTAGGTTCTCCGGCTATATTCTTTAACCGTTCCCGCCGTCCGCCCCGTCGTCCCTTATGTTCGGCCGTCTCAAGACCATCCTGCAGAACGCGGGTCATCGGATGGTCTGGCGCGGTTTTTGCATGCCTTTCCAACAGCAACGTGATCGCCTCTCTGAGGTCCTGCCCCATGGGGGCCGTCAGGGCCCAGTCCAGAAAAATCGAGCGGCATTCAGCAGCCGAGATACCGGCCATCCGGTAACTCTCGGCAATCAGCCCTTTCGGATCAAACTCATCCATTCGTTTTTCCACCCTCTAGCGTCGCGACCTTTGGAACATGGGCCATCAGCCGGTCTATGATCGTTGCAGCCGCATTCGCCGCAGCATACAGATTCGCCTCAAGCTTTTCCAAAGAATCCGCGCAACAGTTCGCCAACAGGAAAGACCGGCCGCCCTCTCCGATCGCGTCCAGATCAAGCGCCTGATCCGACAACAGCTTTGTTGCCGATTGCAGACACCAGAACAGGGCATGGCTGTCAATCAGGCTCTGCCTCTGGTCGCAGGTCAACCAGCCTATCTGGCATCCCGCCCGCAACTGGCCGGCAACATCGCGCGCCGCTGCCCCGGCCATCAGGGCGGCCGTCTGGGCGCACAGTTCAATATCCTGCAGATACCCGGCCCCGTTTTTCGCGTCCCAGGCGGTCATATCCGGTTTGGCGGCCCGCAACCGTTCCCGCATATCGCGCACATCCTTCAGAATGCCCGGATAGTTGGCACAAACCAGCCCCTTTTCACGCAGAAGACTGCTGCGGAACCGTTCCGCCTGTGCCCCCAGTTGCATATCACCAGCCACCGGGCGGGCCCGCGTCAGCGCCAGATGTTCCCAGGTCCAGGCCTCGTTTTTCTGATAGTCGATGAAACTGGCCCAGGACGTGGCCACAGGGCCCTGCCGGCCGGACGGGCGCAAACGCATGTCCACCTCATAGAGCCGCCCTTCGGACATGGGCGCGCTGACCGCCGTGACAAAAGCCTGGGTAAGGCGCGCGTAATAGGCCCGCGCGGCCAGAGACCGCCTGCCGTCGGAAACCGCATCCGCCCTTGCATCATAGATCACGATCAGATCGAGATCGGATCGGGCATTCAGCCGCCCGGCCCCAAGCGAGCCCATGCCCAGCACAACCGCGCTGCCACCGGGCAAGATACCATGCTTGCGGCTGAATTCCGCCCCCACAACCGGCCAGAGCGCCGACAGGGCCGCACTGGCCAGTTCCGCATATTGCCGGCCCGCCTCGGGCGCATCAATCAAGCCGCGCAAGTGGTGGACTCCGATGCGAAAATGCCATTCCTTGGCCCAACGGCGGGCGGCATCAAGCTGGCTCTCATAATCCGGCATTGCCGTCAGCACCGCGCCGAGCGCCCGCTCCAGCGCGCCACACCCCGGCCATTCGGCGAAAAAATCGCCGGCCAGCACCGCATCCAGCACATGCGCGTTGCGCGCCAGGTGGTTTGCCAGCGCCGGGGCTGTTGTCACGATATCAAGAATAAGATCAATCAGTTGCGGGTTGGCCTGAAACAGAGAGAAAAGCTGCACACCCGCCGGCAACCCGGCCAGAAACCTGTCAAACTGCGCCAGGGCTTCCTCCGGGCGGGCCGCCTTTTGCAGCCGCCGCAGGATATCCGGCTTCAGCCTGTTGAATATCTCGACAGCCCGGGCCGAGCGCAATGCCGGATAACTTGGCCAGTGGCTGATCACCGCCCGTGACGCATCAGGCAGTTTGGGGGGCTCGTTGGCGACTGTCGGCGCAAAGAAGCCCTCGGTCAGTTCATGCACCTCCTGCAGTCTGTCCAGCAATGCCGAGCGCATCTTTTCGGTGTCCGACTGCCCCAGAAACCGCGCCAGACGCTCAAAGCCTTCCGGGTTATTTGGCAGGGTGTGGGTCTGGGCATCATTGATCATCTGCAACCGGTGTTCGACCTCGCGCAAATGGCAATAGTGATCGGACAGGCGATCGGACAGATCCTCTGTCACCCAGTCCTTGCTGGCCAGTTTCGGCAAGGCATCCAATGTCCGCCGCTCGCGCAGGCTCTTGTCACGCCCGCCGGCTATCAACTGGCGGGTCTGCGTAAAGAACTCGATTTCGCGAATGCCGCCGCGGCCCAGTTTCACATTGTGGCCATTCAGCGTGATCGGCCCGTGCAGCCCCTTGTGATCGCGGATGCGCAACCGCATGTCATGCGCGTCCTCGATGGCGGCGAAGTCCAGATGCTTGCGCCAGACAAAGGGCCGCAGCCGCTCCAGAAACGCCTGGCCGGCGGCGATGTCACCACCACAGGGGCGCGCCTTGATATAGGCGGCCCGTTCCCAGGTGCGCCCCAGACTTTCGTAATAGCGTTCCGCCGCATCCATCGACAGGCAGACCGGTGTGACCGACGGATCCGGTCGCAGGCGCAAATCCGTGCGGAACACGTATCCTTCGCTGGTCGGGTCCGACAACAGCCGCATCAGGCGCCGCGTTACCCGGATGAACACCGCCCGGGCATCGTGATAATCCTCCGGTGAAAACCGGCTTTCATCAAACAGGCAGATCAGGTCGATATCCGAAGAATAGTTCAGCTCTCCCGCCCCCATCTTGCCCATGGCCAGCACCACCATGCCAGTGGTGACCGGGTCATCCTCAGGCCCGAAACCCGGCAGTTTGCCGCGCGCCATTTCCGCCTGTAACAACCGGCGCAGCCCCACATCCACCACTGCATCGGCAAACCGGGTCAGTGCACAGGTCACCTGCATCAGATCCCAGACACCGCCGCAATCCGCCAGCGCCGTCAGCAGGGCAATACGGCGCTTGTCCCGCCGCAGGGCCGGCGCCAGCAGATCCGGCGCATGCTCTGCCGTTCCCCTGACAATGCTGTCAAAAGCGTGCTCCGGTGATTCCAGTGCGTCTGGCAACCACAGTTTTTCCTGTTGGATCAGGCCCGACAGATAAGGGCTGCATCCGGCGATCCCGCGCAAAAGCGCGCGCACAGGACCGGAGCCAACTTCAAGCCCTGACAGCGCATCTTCTCCGCGCTCCGGGTCAAATGGTATCGGACTTCGTGTCATCCGTTTGTCAAATCTCATTCTGACAGGATGGAGGTCTCTTTCCCGCCGGTCAACCAGACAGTTCCGCCGCCGTATCCTGACTGAAAATATTTCGCCACCCCTGCCCGGTTTCCCGCCAGACTGACGAAACATACATCACCTCTGGCACCTCACGGCCAATGCGCCGGAACCGGGCCCGGTAAGCCAGCAACACCACCCCTTCGGCCAAAAGCAGCAAACGCGCGTCACTCAGCGCGTATTCGGCAACGGTTGGCCCCGCATCCAGTTGCCCGACATGCCCCGCCTTGTCCGAGAACCCCGCCGCATAGACCCCCAGAAACCCGTCCTCCAACATACGCCTGTCCGCGTCCCTGTCTCCCGTGACCAGCGCCTGCCACACGGTTTTCTCCAGCGTCAGAAACCTATCCAATTCATATTGCGGCATCAAATTTCCCCTCTTGCGCCTGGTCTTTGTTGCACCAATACTCGCCCCCGCAAACAGGAGAGATGAAAAATGAGCAAAAGCCTGAAACGTGTGATCCGTGCGCTGGACGCGGCGGGAATAGAAACCACCCCCGTTGAAATGACCGATGGCGCCCGCACGGCACAGGATGCCGCCGATGCGGTCGGCTGTGCACTGGACCAGATCGCCAAATCCATCATCTTTCGCGGCGAAGCCACGCAGGAAGCGGTGTTGTTCATCACCGCCGGCGGCAATCAGGTCTGTGCTGAGGCGGCCAGTTCCGTTGCTGGCGAGCCTTTGGGCAAGGCGGACGCCGGCCTGATCCGCAGCCAGACCGGCTTTGCCATCGGCGGCGTATCCCCCATCGGGCATCTGTCACCGATCCGCGCCTATTTCGACCCGAAACTGCTGGAATTTGGCACCGTCTGGGCTGCCGCCGGCACACCGCGCCATGTTTTCCCGATCAATCCGGCTGATTTGCAACGAATTTCAGACGCACAAGTCATTGATTTTACGTCCTGATCAAAAATAATGTAAAAATCTTTAACATCAGACCTTGCTTTTTACGCCCGGCACCCCGACATTGGAAATGTGAACACCATTTACATTAACCGAAACGGAGAGAGACATGAGCACGATTGCAACCTGGCCATCCCAAGCTGAATCCTGGCTGGATGAACGGGGAAAGCCTGCCTGGATCATTGCCATGGTCCTTGGTTTCATATTCTTCTGGCCGGTTGGCCTGGCCCTTCTTGCCTATATGATCTGGAGCAAACGCATGTTTAACGGAAACTGCCGCCATCGTCATGAACGCCGGATGCAACGCCATATGCATCGTCATGGTATGCGCCCGTCCGGCAACAGCGCCTTTGACGCCTACCGCGCGGAAACACTGCGCCGCCTGGAAGACGAACAGGAACAGTTTGAAACCTTCCTGGCCCGGCTGCGCGAGGCCAAGGACAAGGCCGAATTTGACGAGTTCATCGAAGAGCGCGCCAAATCTGCAAAAGAGGATGACGAAAAGCTTGACGCCTGAACTCTGTTGCAAAGCCCCACTCGCACACCAATATGGCAGACGGCCCGACCCGCGGGCCGTCTGCCGGTTTTTCAATTTCAGGCGCATTGATGACTGACATCTATCAAAACCTGCCGGACCCGCAGTACCAGCCCGAATTCTATGCGGATATACCGGTAAAACGGCTGTTGGCCTGGGTGATCGACAGCATCCTGATCGGGGTGCTCAGCCTGATTGTGGTGCTTTTTACCGGGTTTATCGCGGCATTTTTCCTGCCGCTGACCATCCTGGTGATCAGCATGGCCTACCGCGTTGTCAGTCTGGCAAACCGCTCGGCCACACCGGGCATGCGGGTTCTGGCGATAGAACTGCGCAAGAACGACGGCAGCACATTCGACCTGACAACCGCCACCCTGCATACGGGCCTCTATCTGTTTTTCACCTCGATCTTCATCGGTCAGGTCGTCTCCATCGTGCTGATGCTGACGGATGCCCGCGCGCGCGGGCTGCCCGACATCATCCTGGGCACGGTTGCCCTGAACCGGGCCGCCCGTGCATGACCCCGTGCATGACACAGCCTTAACCAGTTTTCAAAGCGGGGCTTGGCGGATGCGTTCTGGGTTGCTAACGTGAATTTGACTCAACTCTTTGACAAATCGTCTGAAACAAATGCACCATAGCCTGCCCATCACACCACAGTTCTATGTAACAGCGCCGCAGCCCTGTCCGTACCTTGAAGGCAGAATGGAGCGCAAACTGTTTACCGCCCTGCACGGATCGGCGGCAATCACCCTGAATGACAGCCTGTCCAAACAGGGGTTTCGCCGCTCGCAGAACGTGTTGTACCGCCCCTCTTGTGCCGAATGTTCCGCCTGCCTTTCCGCCCGCATACGCGTGGCAGATTTCAAACCCGGCAAAAGCCAGCGGCGTGCCCTCAGACGCAACCGCCACCTGCAACGCGAGGCAATGTCGCCCTGGGCAACCGACCATCAGTACGAACTGTTCCGTGAATACCTGAACAGTCGCCATGCGGATGGCGGCATGGCCGATATGGATGTTTTCGAGTTTTCCGCCATGGTCGAAGAAACCCCGGTCAAGACCCGTGTCATCGAATATACCGACCCGACCGAAACAGAAAACCCGAACAGGCTGGTGGCCGTTTGCCTCACTGACGTGCTGGATGACGGCCTGTCGATGGTCTATTCCTTTTACCGGCCGGATCAGGCCCGGATGAGCCTGGGAACCTATATCATTCTCGACCACATAGAAATCGCCCGCGCCGCCGGCCTGCCCTATGTCTATCTCGGCTATTGGGTGCCGGGCAGCTCGAAAATGGGCTACAAGGCCCGCTTCAACCCGGTCGAGATTTATCGCAATGGTGCCTGGGAAGAATTGACCGATCCGGAAAATTTCAGCGCCGATACCCACCCGCTCTCTGTCGATCCCATCTCGGAACAGGTGGCCCAGATCGCCCTGCCGGAAATAAAAGCCGGCAACAGATAGCAAC
>JALSRG010000065.1 GCA_026984915.1 Marinosulfonomonas sp.
CGCAGCACAATCACATCGCCCCTGTCCGGCAATCGGTTACATTCTTTGAAACCGCAAAACAGGCGCCTGTACGCGCCCGCTGGCTCCTGCCGGTGCAGGCTCAGTTCGGCAGCAGGTTCGGCACGATCGTCACGATCGACGGGAAAAACCCGAGAATCAGCAGCCCGACCACCTGGATCAGCACAAAGGGAATGATCCCGCGGTAAATATGGCCGGTGGTCACCTCTTTCGGGGCAACCCCGCGCAGATAGAACAGGGCAAAGCCGAAGGGGGGCGTCAGGAAACTGGTCTGCAGGTTCACCGCAATCATGATCGTCACCCATTTCGGATCAAAGGTTCCGCCGTAAATCACCGGTCCGACGATCGGGATGACGATATAGATGATTTCGAGGAAATCGAGCACAAAGCCGAGGAAGAACAGCACGACCATGACAATCAGGAACACTTGCCATTCGTTGTCAAAGCTTTTCAGGAACCCCTGAATATAGTTTTCACCGCCAAAGGAAATGATCACGAGGTTGAGCAGTTGTGACCCGATCAGAATGGTGAAAACCATGCTGGTCACCTTGGCGGTTTCCCGCACGATCGGGGTCAGGGTGGCGGTGCGGTACAGCGTCCAGCAGCCATAGAAGATGCCGAACATCGCAAACAGATAGGCGCCCGCGGCTACAAAATAGGCAATCCAGTCTTCCATCGGCACGTCTTTGCGGTTGATCCGCAAATCGAAATTGACGCCAACCAGAATCATGATGACGACAGCAAAGGCGGCCCATATGATCAGCTTGGCGTTGCCGTCTTCCTCTTTCAGCTTTCGATAGGCGGCCAGCAGAATGGCCCCGCCCGCCCCCAGTGCTGCGGCCGGTGTCGGGTTGGTAATGCCGCCCAGAATCGAGCCAAGAACAGCAACAATCAGCACAAGCGGCGGGAAAACCACCCGCAACAGCTCGTTCTGGCCCAGCAGTTTTGCGGCGTATCGGCAGCCATACAGCGTGATCAGAAGCGGGATCAGGATATAGATAAAGGTCATACCCGGAGATGTCTGCGGCGTGATGAACAGCACATCCGTCAGCATCGCCAGCACCACACCGCCAAACCCGACATACAGTTTGCGATGGTCGGCCGAGGGGGCAATGCCCTTGGCAAAGGCGAGCATCAGCGCCAGAAGCAGAAACCCGACAGCAAGCCCGGTGCCGATCGGCGCCGCATCCCCGACCATCTTTTGCAATGCCGCGGCCAGTTCTTCCTCGTTCAGCTTGTGGCTTTGCTGCGCTCCGCCGGCCGCATTGATTGCGGTCTGCTGGGCAACGGCTTCGTCCCATTTCTCCTGACCATGCAGCTTGATGATCGAGGCCTTGCACTGTTCGGAAACATTGGTGCGCAATGCTGCCGATTGCGTTGAATCCGAATAGCTGTCGACCACCACACTTTGCGACCCGACAACCCCGAATTCCATCGCCAGAACAAATGCACCGATCAACAGAACCGGAACCCCCAGAAACCAGGTCAGCGCATCCTTGCGGGTGATCGCATCGCCTTCGGACGCCATATGCGGTACGGGGGGCGCATGGTGTGGTTTGACCAGCGCAAAGCCGAAGGCATAAGCGCCATAAAGCACGGCCAGCATGATGCCCGGCAGGATCGCGGCCTGAAACAGGGTGCCGACGGAAACAACCGCCGCCTGCCCCAGATAGGTCAGCGCATCCGAACAACCGGCCAACTGGGCGCGTTGCTCCTGGGCGGCGGAATAGAGATCCCCGGCCAGCGTGCCCAGAAGCACGATCACGATTGACGGCGGAATGATCTGCCCCAATGTGCCCGAGGCGGCAATCACCCCGGTTGCCAGTTCCGGCGAATAGTTGTGCCGCAGCATGGTTGGCAGGCTCAAGAGCCCCATCGTCACCACAGTGGCGCCGACAATGCCGGTGCTGGCCGCCAGAAAGGCCCCCACCACCACAACCGACACCGCCAGACCGCCCGGCAGCGGGCCGAACACCCGCGCCATGGTGGTCAGCAGGTCATTGGCGATCTTTGAGCGCTCCAGCGTGATCCCCATCAGCACGAACATCAGCACCGCCAGCAGCGTTTCGATCGAGGCACCGGCCAGGACGCGCTCGTTCATCCGGTTCACCAGAAACGAGATATTGCGGTCAATCGCCGTCTGCCAGCCGTTTTCAAACACATGCTGGGCAACCCGTGGCAAATCCGGGTATCGAAAGGCCGAAATCTTGTCCGGGTGTACTCCGGAATTCACCAGCGACGTATAAGCCTGACTGGAGGTATCAATCGCCTGATGGATCAGCAGCCCCGAACTGTCGAGTGCAGCTATGATCGTAAAGGCCATGATCCCGGCGCCCGCAATGGAAAACGCCACGGGAAACCCCGAGAGAATGCCCCCAAAGAGGCAGAGAAAGACGATGATCAGGCCAATCTCGACGCCATCAAGTCCGAATATCATACCAGTTGCCCCTTAGCTCAATGCGTACCTTCGTACACTTCCTCACCCTCGCCCAGCGAATCGCGGTCAAGGAATTTCCCTTCACTTTCCGGCCCTTCAACCCGCTCAAGATACGAGCGGTAGAAAAAGGCGATGGCCTGCAGAAAGACCATTCCCGCATAAGACACCAGCAGGATTTTGAACAAAAAGTAGCCGTTGAATCCGTTTGGCGAAAAGCTGATCGTTTCGACATTCCAGCGCAGCGCACGGGCCTTCAGGATCACCCGCTCCAGCGTATCGGATGCCGAAGGTTTGGGCACCACCAGATGCCGCCAGAGAAAATACCAGCCATACATCCAGGTCAGCACCGATACCGGCATCATGAAAAACAGCGACCCGAACATGTCGATCGCTTTCTTGGTGCGGTAGCTGACCACGGAATAGACCAGATCAACCCGCACATGGCTCCCCTGAACAAACGTATAGGTCGCACAGAGAGCCACAACCAGCGCGTTGTAAAATTTCAGTTCCTCGGCCCACCAGCTGATGTCTTTGGTAATGCTGACACCAAAACCAAAGGTGATGTCCGCCTGAACAAAAATGCGCTGCACGAAAACGATGATGATCTGCTGCAAGACCATCAACAGCCCCGCCCAGGCGAAAAACCGGCCAACCGTGTTGGCAAAGCGTTCCAGAACCCGAACAGCGCCCCACATGACATTGCGTTTCCATATGCCGATCCCCGTCAGAATGAGAAAGGCCGTGAACACGACAAAGAAAAACTGATGCGAGCCGCCATAATAGATGAACCGCATCAGGGATTGCTTCTGCTCCAGGGTATCGGTGCCCAATATCCAGCTCAACCACAGGCCCGGATGCGTGATCGCATATCCGAGATTATAGAAAGCCATGGCAATGTTCTGAAAGAACCAGACAATTCCGTCCAGCATCTCCGACCCCCGATCTTTATGATGGTTCCCTGCCCCGGCAGGGGCACATTCAGGCACGGGACCCGCCGCTTTAGCCGCGGGTCCTTTTGTTTTTCAGCTTGGCTGAGAGCGGGGTTTAACCCAGCACACGGTCACGCTGCAGGCGGTATGTCCCTTCCGAGGCGGTCAGCCAGCCGGATGAATCCTTCATCGAGGCGGTATAGTCGCCATAGATTTCGGCAAACAGATCGTCGCCGAGGAATTCGTCATAGACTTTCTTGGAGCCGTCACCAAAGGCATTCCAGATGCTGTCCGAGAACTGCAGAACCTTGACGCCACCGGCCTTCAGGCGGCGCAGGGCCGAACCGTTGTTCATCAGGAACTGGCTCAGGCTCCACAGGTTGGTATAGCCAGCGGCAGTTTCGATGATCTGCTGCTGGGCCTTGGTCAGGCTGTTGAACACATCCAGATTGGTCGCCAGGGTCAGGCCGGCGCCCGGCTCATGGAACCCGGCCGCGTAGAAGAACTTGGTGATTTCCTGGAAACCGGCTTTTTCGTCCGCCCAGGGGCCGATCCACTCGGTGCCGTCCAGCGCACCGGAGGCCAGCGCCTGATACACTTCAGCACCCGGCAGGTTCTGAACCGACGCACCAAGATAACCCAGCGCTTTACCACCCAGGCCGGGCATGCGGAATTTCAGGCCGTTGAAATCTTCCGGGCTGTTGATTTCCTTGCGGAACCAGCCACCGGCCTGTGTGCCGGTATTGCCGGCCAGGAACGGCTTCAGACCAAAGATTTCGCCCAGCTGATCGTGGAATTTCTGGCCTTCGCCGAAATAGTACCAGTTGTTCAGCTCGGTGGCGGTCATGCCAAAGGGGATTGACGTGAAATAGGCATAGGCCGGATGCTGGCTGATGAAATAGTAATCGGCAGCGTGGTACATGTCGGCCTGACCCGAGGTCACGGCGTCAAACACTTCGAAGGCACCCACCAGTTCGCCTGCGGCCTTGATTTCGACTTCAAGTGATCCGTCAGACATGGTGTTGATGATATCGGCCGATTTTTGTGCCGCATCAAACACACCTGCAAGGCCGCGGCCCCAGGCTGTTACCATCGTCAATTTCCGTTTGCCCTGTGCGTAGGCCGGTGCAGCCAGCGTGGTGGCCGCGGCCGCAGTACCGCCAAGCGCGGTTGTTCTCAAAAATGAGCGACGATCCATAGAGTTACTCCTCCCATAGAGTTTTGGCCGCCTTTCAAGACGGCTTGATCGTTTCAGGTGGCGCGAGACTAGAACAGACTGCCCCCAACATGGAATACCAACTAATGCGTAGATCACCGGTTTTTGTGGTAAAACCATACAAATTTGTTCAGATTACCGGAGTCAACCGGAATGAAGCCTGCGAATTGACCTGAACTGATTCCGGCGCCATTCTCTGATTCGATGCAAATTCAACCTGAAGGACGGCAGGGTTCGTGCTCAAGAAACGGCAAAAAACCAGCCCCCCCGGACGTGGCGGGCTGAGCTACGGGCAGAAAGTTTTCCTGTTGGCAACCCTGCCGCTCTTGCTGGCAGCCGCGGCAATCGCCCTGCTGGTTGCGGCCCAGTCGCGCCAGACCGCCAGGCAGGAAATCGCCTTTCTCGAAAACGAACTGATCGCGGCGAAAAAGGAAGAGCTGAAAAACTACCTGTCGCTGGCACGCACCGCTTTCATCAATATCTACGGCCGCGCGCTGCCGGATGATGCGGCCGCCAAACTGGCCGTCACCCAGACCCTTGCCGCCATGCTTTACGGTCAGGACGGGTATTTCTTTGTCTATGATTATGACGGCAACAATCTGGTCAGCCCGCGCCGAACGGAAATGATCGGCCGCAACTGGGCCGGCCAGCCCGGCCCGGATGGCCAGAAAGTCGTGGATCAGATGATTGCAACAGCCCGTCAGGGCGGCGGATACCTGACCTATGACTGGCCAAAACCCTCGACCGGCAAGACAGAACGCATGGTCAGCTATGTTATTGGCCTGCAGGATTGGCGCTGGGCCGTGGGCACCGGGGTCTTCATAGATGACGTTCTTGATACCGTGGCAGCCGAACGCGCCGAGGTGCGCGACCGCGTGCGCAGCACATTCCTCTATATCGGCGCCATCACCCTTGCGGCCCTGCTGCTGGTGTTCCTGTCCGGCATATTCATCACCCTGCGTGAGCGGCGCCTGGCCGAGGCCAAGCTGAAAGATCTGACCCAGCGCATTGTCGACACCCAGGAGGAAGAACGCAGCCGCGTCGCCCGCGAATTGCATGACGGCATCAGCCAGTTGCTGGTCGGGGTGCGCTATGCCCTGGAACTGGCGCGCAAACGCCTGCGCACCAGGGACGCCCGGGCCGGACAGAACCTTGATCGCGGCATTGATCACCTGAACGGCGCGATACAGGAAGTCCGCCGCATCAGCCATGCCCTGCGCCCCGGTGTGCTGGATGATCTGGGGCTTGGCCCCGCCCTGCAGGCGCTGACCGAGGAATTCGCCAAACGCACCGGCATCAAATGCGAGTTGCAGACCGTGGTCTTTCGCAACCGGCTGGATCAGGAGGCCAAGATCGCCCTTTACCGCATCGCCCAGGAGGCCCTGACCAATATCGAACGCCACGCGAACGCCACCGAGGTGCGGATTGATCTCTATGGCCACAAGAAGGGCGCAACCTTGCGTATTTCCGATAACGGACGCGGCTTTGGCGGGGATGACACCGTGACCGGCACACATACCGCCGGCGCCAACAACGGACTGGGACTGCGCAACATGCAGGAACGCATCGAGCAGTTGAACGGGGTCTTGCGGGTGATGGCCAGCGATTCCGGCCTGGTGATCGAGGCGCATGTCCCGCTCAGCCATATGCTGCCCCCCGAGGGCGTAACAAAGGAAAGCGCATGACGCAGCCGACACAGGTCGCCATTGTCGATGACCACCCCATGGTCGCCGAAGGGATCGAGGCCATTCTGGAAACCTATGACGACATCCGCGTGGTGGCGACCCTGTGCAACGGCCAGGCCATCATCGACCAGGTCAAAACCCTGGCACCGGATGTCGTGCTGCTCGATCTGAACATGCCGGGACTGAACGGGCTGTCGGTGACCGAAATCCTGCTGGAACAGCGGCCGCAGACCAGGGTGCTGATCCTGACCATGCATGACAGCGCGGAATATATCACCACCGCGCTGTCGCATGGCGCCTCGGGCTACATTCTGAAAGACGTGCCCACCGAGGAAATCAAAACCGCCATTGATACCGTCATGCGCGGCGAACGCTATCTGTGCCCGGGAACCGAGGCGGTGCTTGACGCAAAAACCAACGCCCTGACCACCAAGGACGGGCGCGAGCCGCTGACCTCGCGCGAACAGACGATCCTGCTGGAGCTGGCGCAGGGAAAATCCAACAAACAGGTCGCCGCCGATCTGGATATTTCGGTGCGCACGGTGGAAACCCACCGCAAGAACCTGAAACGCAAGCTGGGGATCAGTTCAACCGCCGGCCTGACCCGCTATGCGCTGGAACACGGTGTGTTGCAGGGCACGGGGCGTGGGATATGAAACAAACCACCCTGCCCGCCCGGCCTGATGCCGTATCGCCCGCCGGGGCGGATATCTGCCTTATCATGGACGGCCCCACCGGCAACATGATCCACAGCACGGTCAAACCCGGACAGGTCAACCGGGCCACCGTTCATGCCACCGTGTCCGAATTCTGGTATATCCTCGCCGGCAAGGGCCGCATCTGGCGCAGGGACGATAGCAGCGAATGCGTTACGGATCTGATTTGCGGCACCTCCATCGACATTCCGGTTGGCACGGCATTTCAGTATCGCTGCGACGGCAGTGAACCGTTGAAATTCATCTGTATCACCATGCCACCCTGGCCGGGCGATCACGAGGCCCGGCATCTGGATGGTATCTGGACGCCCACGGCCTGACGCCGTTATTAAACAAAGTTGCTGCGTTCGCCGCCATTAAAGCAACAATAAACCTCAAACTGCGGCATTCCCGACACATTATTCCTGGATTTCGCGGTTGACGGCCCCCCGCGGCGCTTTTAAGGTTCGCTCAGGCATGAAGGAGCTTTCAGGATGAATGTCCTAGTCGGTATTGTGGGAAATTGGCGCATGGGTCTGTAAAGACAACCCTATCGGTACCCCATGCGCCCCCGTCAGACCGGGGGCTTTTTTATTGCCTGTATTTGTGATGTGAAACGGAGCAGAAAGATGACACGTCAGATGACCGGAGCGAAAATGGTGGTTCAGGCCCTGAAGGATCAGGGTGTGAACGTCGTGTTCGGATATCCCGGCGGGGCCGTGCTACCGATCTATGACGAAATCTTTCAGCAGAACGATATCCGCCATATTCTGGTGCGCCACGAACAGGGTGCGGTGCATGCCGCCGAGGGCTATGCGCGCTCAACCGGCAAGCCCGGTGTGGTGCTGGTCACATCCGGCCCCGGCGCCACCAATGCGGTCACCGGGCTGACGGATGCGCTGATGGACAGCATCCCGCTGGTCGTGTTCACCGGTCAGGTGCCCACCTTCATGATCGGCACCGATGGCTTTCAGGAGGCCGATACCGTCGGCATTACCCGCCCCTGCACCAAACACAACTGGCTGGTGCGCGACACCAACGAACTGTCCGACAAGATTCATCAGGCCTTTCACGTGGCGACATCCGGCCGCCCCGGCCCGGTGCTGATCGACATCCCGAAAGATGTGCAGTTTGCCAATGGCGCCTACACCCCGCCGGCCAAGGCCAACACCGGCCACTATGCGCCGCGCCTCAAGGGCGACAAGGCCAGGATAACCGAACTGGCGGATTTGATTGAAAACGCCAAACGGCCTATTTTCTATACCGGTGGCGGGGTGATCAACTCGGGCCCGGCCGCCAGCCAGCTTCTGCGCGAACTGGTCGATGCCACCGGCTTTCCCATCACCTCGACCCTGATGGGGCTTGGTGCCTATCCGGCCTCGGGCAAGAACTGGCTGGGGATGCTGGGGATGCACGGGCTTTACGAGGCCAACATGGCCATGCACGATTGTGATCTGATGATCGCGATCGGGGCCCGGTTCGACGACCGGATCACCGGTCGGGTCGATGATTTCAGCCCGGACAGCACAAAGGCACAGATCGACATCGACGCCAGCTCGATCAACAAGGTGATCCATGTGGATCTGCCGATCCTGGGTGATGTCGGCCATGTGCTGGAGGATCTGCTGAAAATCTGGAAATCCCGCGGCCGCAAGGTGAAAAAGGACGCCCTGGAAAAATGGTGGGGTCAGATTGACGACTGGAAAGCCCGTAAATGCCTGACTTACGTGAACTCGGAAAAGACCATCAAGCCACAATATGCGCTTCAGCGGCTGGAGGCCCTGACCCGCGACCGCGACCGCTATATCACCACCGAAGTCGGTCAGCACCAGATGTGGGCGGCCCAGTTTCTGGGGTTCGAAGCCCCGAACCGGTTCATGACCTCGGGCGGTCTGGGCACCATGGGCTATGGGTTTCCGGCTTCGATCGGGGTGCAGGTTGCCCACCCCGAGGCGCTGGTCATCAATGTCGCGGGCGAGGCCAGTTGGCTGATGAACATGCAGGAACTGGGCACCGCCGCGCAATTCCGCCTGCCGGTGAAACAGTTCATCCTGAACAATGAACGGCTGGGCATGGTGCGCCAGTGGCAGGAATTGCTGCATGGCGAGCGTTATTCGCACAGTTGGTCCGAGGCCCTGCCCGATTTTGTGAAACTGGCCGAGGCCTTTGGCGCCAAAGGCATCCAGTGCCGTGATCCGGCCGGCCTGGATGACGCAATCATCGAGATGCTGGAACATGACGGCCCGGTCATCTTTGACTGTCTGGTGGAAAAGCACGAAAACTGCTTTCCGATGATCCCGGCCGGTGCGCCGCATAACGAAATGCTGATGGGCGAAGCCGACACTCAGGATGTGATCGGCGCCAAGGGCGCGGTTCTTGTTTAGGAAAGGCTGGTAAATGTCTGCTCTACATATCAAAAAAGGCACATCAAAACATTCGGCCTATGATCTGAAAAACCCGAATGCCGATGTCATCGAAACCCACACCCTTGCGGTTGTCGTCGATAACGAGGCGGGGGTTCTGGCCCGGGTGATCGGCCTGTTTTCCGGGCGCGGCTATAATATCGAGAGCCTGACCGTGGCCGAGGTGGACCAGAAGGGGCATCTGTCGCGCATCACCATCGTCACCACCGGAACGCCGCAGGTGATTGAACAGATCAAGGCGCAGCTTGGGCGTATCATCCCCGTTCACGAGGTGCACGATCTGACGGTAGAGGGCGCCAGTGTCGAACGCGAACTGGCCCTGTTCAAGGTTTCCGGAACCGGCGACAAGCGGGTCGAGGCGCTGCGGCTTGCCGATATCTTCCGCGCAAATGTGGTTGACAGCACGCTGGAAAGCTTCGTGTTCGAAATCACCGGCACGCCGG
Organism: Marinosulfonomonas sp.; assembly: GCA_026984915.1. GTDB lineage: Bacteria > Pseudomonadota > Alphaproteobacteria > Rhodobacterales > Rhodobacteraceae > WFVA01. The sequence continues at coordinate 9,847 of JALSRG010000065.1, forward strand.
AGAAAATCCAGGCCTTTGCCGAACTGATGCGCCCGCTCGGGCTGGTCGAGGTGGCCCGTACCGGTGTGGCAGCCCTGTCACGCGGCGCCTGAGCAAAAAGCCCCCCTGCCGAGGCACGGGGAAATACAGGAGGGCTTGACCAGGCGGGGATGGGAGACCCCGCCTGATTGATGAGTGGTGACATTACCCGTTTGCAGGCAGCATTCCGGCGTCCTGGGCCGCCTTCAGCTCATCAGCATCCACCACCCCGTCGGCATTGGCGTCAATGGTGGTAAAGGTTTCCTCGGTCAGATCCGGGAAAACCGCCTGCATTTCCTCGATGGAATAGACACCGTCGCCATTGGCATCCATGTCGGTCTGCGCGCTTGTTGCGGTTGCGCCGCCACCGATCAAAAGCACTGTGGCAAGGGTCGCAGAAATCGTTTTCAAGGTCTTGGACATTAATTCATCTCCATGATGTGTTCACTTTTTACGAAGGCAATCCTTTCGCCTTCACTGACCAAGAGCCGCACCGGACCGGAATATTCCCTGTCATTTCCGCTCTGGCGCAAAAGCCGCCAAACACGCGATCCACCGCCGAGCCTCTCCGCTTAAAGGCGCAAGAATTGGCCGAAAAAGGCGTGCGGAATCCGCTCGGCAGAATTCCCCTGCCTTGTTTCCCTCTGCGGCAAGGGCCCATGTTCAGACGGCCTGAAACCAGTTTCGAGGATGATCAGATGCGCCCCGATAAAAATCACGAAGCAACCCTGATACAGCTATTGCCGCAACTTGACCGGCTGTCCCGTATCCTTGCCCCGTCGCCAGACAGGGCCGAAGACCTGGCGCAAGAGGCGCTGCTCCAGGTCTGGTCGCGCCTGCAGAAAGGGACAGATATCAATGACCTGCGGCCTTATCTGATGACGGTCTTGCGCCACTCTTCCAGAAAGGCACCCGAAGCCGGCGGCATCAAAACCGTGGCCCTCACCGAACAGAACGCCGGCAGCCAGCCACCGGCCCAGACCGCCCGGCTGGCCTGGCAGGATGTGCAATGCGCCATTGACCGGCTGCCGGCGGATCAGGCGGCGCTGTTGCGCGTGCTTTACCTGCGCGGCGCCAGCTATCAGGAACTGGCGCAGCAGTTTGACCTTCCCATTGGCACAGTCATGTCACGCCTGGCCCGCGCCCGCGCCCGCCTGCGCAAGGAACTCGATCTGCCAGCCGGCCATGCGGTGGCGGCATTGCTCGACACAGGCAAAGACTCCCTGTCAGCCCCCACCGCCCTGCCCGTCTAAAAGCCAAACCTGTGTACTTTCCGATAAAACTGCGCAACATTCTCCACATTTGATGCAGTCCATTTT
>JALSRG010000066.1 GCA_026984915.1 Marinosulfonomonas sp.
ATTGTACGGTTTACCTAAATGATGTGGCCTTCCTTGAAGGCGCGCCCTTCCAGAATGCGGTCAACGGATAAATCCGCCAGATCAAGTGTAACAAACCGATTGAACAGGATCAGCTCGGCAATGCCCCGGCCAACAGCCGGCGCTTGCTGCAAGCCGTGGCCGCTAAACCCGTTCATCAGGTAAAGATTCTGCCAGTTGGGATGCCGGCCGACAATCGCATTCTGATCCAGCGTGTTATAGGCATAATGGCCCGCCCAGGCAGACAGAACCTTTACGGCGTCAAATGCCGGCGCGCGCGCATAAAGCCTGGGCCAGATACGGTCTTCGAATTCGTGAAGCGCCGGCTCGAAATCATGCGGATCTGCGGCGCAATCATCTTCCGGCACCGTTGCACATAGCCAGTGCCGGCCCTCCGGACGCAGATAAAACCCGGTGTGGCAAACCATCAATGGCGCATCCGGAAAATGCGCATTTGGCGCATCAATCTGAAAAACCGTTCTTTTTCGGGGCTCTACCGGTATTTCTTCACCTAAATATTGCAGCATGGTTCTGGCGTTGGTGCCTGTGGCATTGATCAGGGTTCCAACAGATAAGGCCCCATTTTGGGCCAGTTTGACGTCATGAACCTGACCCTTGCTGCCCCGTACACCGATGATTTCATCGTGCAGAAACGCAACCCCATTTTGCCTTGCGGCCTGACGAAACATCTGCAACAGCCCCATGTTGTCAAACCAGCCCTCATCTTTCTGGCCAAAACTGGCAAGGGCAATATCCTGCACCTGCAACCAGGGAAACCGGTCCTTCAGAGCATTTTGTTCCAGCAGCATTGTTTGTGCGCCCAGGCTCTGCTGCATGGCATGGGCTTGTCTCAGCCTTTGTGCCCCGGCATTGGTTCCGGCAAGCAACAGATAGCCGTTTTCCCTGAGCGCCAGATCATTACCCCCCGGCAGCTTGCCGATTTGATTCTGAATATTTCGTATGAATTCAATGCCAAACCGTGATATCTTGACGTTGATGCTTTTGCTGAACTGCTGACGAATGGACGCAACAGAGAGCGCGGTAGAGCTTTGCTTGTGGCTCGGGTCCTGCTCGACAACGCAAATGCGCAGCCGGCGATCAGACAGGCGTGACAACCAGAATGCGGCGGAACAGCCCATGATGCCGCCGCCTGCAATAACGACGTCTACGCCGGTTTCGCCACTCTCAGTCAACTGGTCTTGCTCCATGATCAATTCTCAAAATGTTGATCCCGCCTTGTTTCTGTGGTTAGTGGCATACTCGACAGTTGCCCTTTTGTTGGGTAAAACAACTTGTTGTCAAAAACCACTGCAAGAATGGAGGCGCAATGACTTCACTCCTGATCTTGAACGGTCCAAATCTCAACCTGCTGGGAACCCGTCAGCCGGATGTTTACGGTGTGACCACCCTGCCCCAGATCGAGGCCGATTGTCAGGTCAAGGCGAAGTCTTTGGGAATCAAGCTCGAATTTCTGCAATCCAATCACGAAGGAACCCTGATCGACAGCATTCAGGCCGCCCGCGGTGTGTTTGACGGGATCATCCTGAATGCCGGCGCCTATACGCACAGCTCCATCGCCCTGCGCGATGCGATTGCCTCGGTTGAACTGCCGGTGATTGAACTGCACCTGTCAAATATTCACGCGCGAGAAGATTTTCGGCATCACTCCCATATCGCCCCAGTTGCCATCGGCCAGATCTGCGGCTTTGGCGCCCACGGTTACAGCCTTTCCATGGACGCCATGGTCGCGCATTTGGCCAGAGTTGGAGGCAAGTAACGAGATGCTGACCTATCTGGAAAAACTGATTTCGGCCAATTCGGTTGAAGAAGTCTGGAGCAACCATACGGAGAAAATGGCGGAATACGGGTTTGACCGGTTGATCTATGGCTCGACCCGGTTTCGGACGGACCGTTCGCTGGGCGACCCGCAGGATCATGTGATGCTGACAAACCACGATCCCGCCTATATCGAGCGCTTTATCAATGGCGGCCTGTTTTTCAACGGCCCCATGGTGCGTTGGGCACTGGACAACGAAGGCAGTTGCAGTTGGCGGCGCGTCAAGGAACGTGAACTGCGCGGCGATCTGAGCGAAGCGGAAAAGGCGGTTGTTGCCTTCAACCGCTCCATGGGGGTAACGGCCGGCTATTCTGTCAGCTTCAGGTCGGTTTCCGTGCGCACGAAAGGCGGCATCGCCCTGACCGCCGAACCTGGCATGACGCAGGACGAGGTGGATGAGCTGTGGAAAGAGTGCGGTTGCGAAATCGAGACCCTCAACAACCTGCTGCACCTGAAAATTCTGAGCCTGCCGTTTTTCGGGTTGCGCCGGCCTCTCACAGACCGTCAGCGCGAAGCCTTGGAATGGGTTGGCGAGGGCAAGACGACACAGGACATTGCCCAGATCATGGGACTGACGCCGGCAACGGTTGAAAAACACCTGCGCCTTGCCCGCACCAATCTGGACGTGGAAACCACCGCCCAGGCGGTTCTGAAAGCATCCGTTCAAAACCAGATCTTCATTTTGAACGTATAGGCCTACGCCCTGTAGTTCTGCTCCCTCCAGAGCCGCATTATGCATCACGAAAACGTCAGGTAAGGAATCCCTGACTTTACCTGACGTGGGGTAAAGGTGCATGATCCAGTTGTTCCGTGAGTGGTGGCTTTAGCCAGGGAACATAGGGGGTCAGTGCCTTGGGCATTGTAAGGCTACTGCCCCCCTTTCCGGGAAACCGGAGGCCGGTTGTGAGGGTGTATTTCTCCGCCAGAGCAACCGGCACCCTAATGCGTCTTGTCCTCATTTCCCCAAGATGGACGCAGCAAACGGAAAACGGTGCAGGCTGCGTAGCCCTGCACCGTTTTTCATTTGCAAAAGCCATTCCCAAGACCGCCCGACGAGAAAAGCAGAGCCTGTTAAAGGCCCTGCTTCCGTCAGATTTCAGAACGCATTCGAAAGGTGCCGGGGTTACCCCTGCGCGGCCTTTGCAACCTCGGCGGCAAAGTCCTCTTCCTTCTTTTCGATACCTTCACCCACTTCGACACGGGCAAAACCGGTAATTTCAACACCGGCTTCCTTCGCGGCTTCTGCTACGGTCAGGTCAGGATTGACGACAAAAGCCTGCCCCAGCAGCGTGACTTCGGAAAGGTATTTCTTCATCCGTCCGGTGATCATCTTTTCGATCACCTGCTCGGGTTTGCCGGATTCGCGGGCGATGTCCATCTGAACCTGCTTTTCCTTCTCCAGCACGGCCGGATCCAGATCATCCTCGGACAAGGAGGCCGGATTTGCCGCCGCGACATGCATGGCAATCTGGCGACCGAAGCCATCATCATTGCCTTTCAGGGCAACGAGAACGCCGATCTTGCCCAAACCCTCGGCGGCCGCATTATGCACGTAGGAAACAACGGTTTCCCCTTCCACAACGGCCATGCGGCGAAGCGAAAGGTTTTCACCGATCGTCGCAATCATGTCAGTCACGGTTTCCGCAACGGATTTGCCATCCAGATCAGCCGCCTTGAGCGCCTCCAGATCAGCCACGCTCAACGCAGTTTCAGCAATGGCATTCACCATATCCTGGAAATCCGCGTTCTTTGCGACAAAATCGGTTTCCGAATTGACTTCGACGGCCACGCCCTTGCCACCGTCAACCTTGACGGCAACCAGCCCTTCGGCGGCGGTGCGGCCGGATTTCTTGGCCGCCTTGGCCAGGCCCTTTGTGCGCAGCCAATCAACGGCGGCGTCCATGTCACCATCGGTTTCCACCAATGCTTTCTTTGCGTCCATCATGCCTGCGCCGGTGCTGTCGCGCAGTTCTTTTACCATCGCAGCTGTAATAGCCATGTCGGTACTCCTTGAATTAAGCGAGAAGACTGACCGCGCCGTGAAATGCGCGGCCCATCCTGTTTTACGTCAGGCCCTAGCTGGCCGAGGCTTTTTCCCCGGTGTCGGCTTTTTCGTCAGCTTTTTCATCGGCTTTTTCCGTCTCGGCCTTGGCGGGTTCCTCGGCGGGCGCGTCCTCCTTGGCGGCTTTCTTCGCCTTTGGCGCGGCCTTGGCTTTCGGCTCTGCCTTGGCCTCCGGTTCGGATTTATCGGCGGGTTTTTCCGCAGATTTTTCCTCGGCTGCCGGTGTTTCCGCAAGAACCTCTTCTACCGGGGCTTCTTCCATTGCGCCCAGATCGACACCTGCTGCGCCCAGTTGCGCAGACATGCCGTCAAGTGCGGCGCGGGCGGCCAGATCGCAATAAAGCGCAATGGCACGGGCGGCATCGTCATTGCCCGGAATGATATAATCCACACCGTCCGGCGAACAGTTCGTGTCAACGACAGCCACAACCGGAATGCCCAGCTTGTTGGCTTCGGCCACGGCAAGGTCTTCCTTGTTGACATCGATGACGAACAGCAAGTCCGGCACGCCGCCCATGTCGCGAATGCCGCCCAGCGTGGCCTGCAGCTTGGCCTGCTCACGCGTCATGCCCAACAGTTCCTTTTTCGTCAGACCTTCGGTGCCGGCTTCCAGCTTTTCGTCCAGTGCCTTCAGGCGTTTGATCGAGTTGGAAACGGTTTTCCAGTTGGTCAGGGTGCCCCCCAGCCAGCGGTGGTTCATGTAATACTGTGCGCATTGCTCTGCGGCTTCGGCAATCGGGCGCTGTGCCTGGCGCTTGGTGCCGACAAACAGCACACGCCCGCCTTTGGCAACGGTGTCATGGATCGCCTGCAGGGCCGCGTCCAGCATCGGCACGGTCTGGGTCAGATCAATGATGTGGATACCATTGCGGCTGCCGTAGATAAACGGGGCCATTTTCGGGTTCCAGCGCTGTGTCTGGTGGCCAAAATGCACGCCAGCTTCCAGCAGCTGGCGCATGGTGAATTCAGGAATCGCCATTTCAGTTTCCTTTCCGGTTTCAATCCTTGGCGCGGCCATACAGGGCAGATGCCCAACCGGCGGACCAAACGGGATTTCTCCCCGCACGGCCCAAACCTCGCCTGTGAAGTGTACGCGCATTTAGCCCAATGCCCCCTGCCCTGCAACCCCTTTTATGCCGGATGGCCATATTTGCGGCGCGGGGCTGTGCTTGGCGCTTGCCAGCCGGGGCCATTCAGGCCAATACCATTGTATGACAGAGACCCAGGAAATACCGGACATCCTGTGTGTCGGATCCGTCCTGTGGGATGTGATCGGACGCAGCGCCAGCCATATGCGGCTGGGCTCGGATGTTCCGGGCCGTATCACGCGCCAGCCGGGCGGGGTTGCAATGAATATCGCCATGACACTGCGCCGGTTCGGGCTGACCCCCGCCCTGCTGACCAACATCGGCCGGGACAGCGAGGGGCAGGATCTGTTTTCAACCTGTCAGGAATTCGGGCTGATCACCCGCTATATCCACCAGTCCGACGATTTGCCGACAGACCGGTATATGGCCATCGAAGGGGCGAACGGGTTGATCGCCGCCATTGCCGACGCGCATTCGCTGGAAGCCGCCGGCGACAAGATACTCCGCCCCCTGACAGATGGGCCGCTGGGAAATGCCGAACACCCCTTTCGCGGATTGATTGCGCTGGACGGCAATCTCACCCAGAAACTGCTGCTTCAGATCGCCCATGATCCGGCATTTGGCCTGGCGGATCTGCGGATTGCACCGGCATCGCCCGGCAAGGCCGAGCGTTTGCAGCCCTTGCTGTCACATGCGCATGCAACGCTTTATCTGAACCTCGAGGAGGCCGGTATCCTGTGCCAGTCGCAGTTTGCCGATTCCGCCAGCGGCGCCAGGGCCCTGCTGGCGCGCGGCGCGCACAGGGTTGTTGTCACCGACGGCGGCAAACCGGTCAGTCTGGCCGACAGCGACGGTATTCTGACCATGACACCGCCCGAGGTTCTGGTGACCCGTGTGACCGGCGCGGGTGATACCTTCATGGCGGCGCATATCGTCGCCGAAAAGCGGGGCGAAAGCCGCACCGCGGCGCTCAAGACCGCCCTGCAGGCCGCCGCCAATTACGTATCCGGAGAAACACCGCTATGACCATCCCCCTGCACTTCTGCGACGAGGTGAAAGCCGCCCGCGACAACGGCAAGCCCATCGTGGCGCTGGAGAGCACGATCATAACCCACGGCATGCCCTATCCGCAGAATGTGGAAACCGCCCGCAAGGTCGAGGCCTGCGTGCGTGACTGCGGTGCGGTTCCGGCGACGATCGCCGTCATCGAGGGCCGCCTTCACATCGGGCTGGAAGCGGCCGCCCTCAACCGCCTTGGCCAGGCGGATAATGTCGCCAAGCTTTCGCGGGCCGATATGGCGGCCTGCCTTGCCGCCGGAAAAACCGGCGCCACCACGGTTGCCGCCACCATGATCGCCGCACATCTTGCGGGCATTCAGACCTTTGCCACCGGCGGCATCGGCGGGGTTCACCGCGGGGCGGAAACCAGTTTCGATGTTTCGGCAGATCTTTACGAACTGGCGCAAACGCCGGTCACTGTGGTTGCCGCCGGCGTCAAGGCCATACTGGATATCCCCAAAACGCTGGAGATGCTGGAAACGCTGGGTGTGCCGGTCATTACCCATGCCCAGGATGATTTTCCGGCCTTCTGGTCACGATCCTGCGGATTGCCCGGCCCGCTGCGCATGGACGATCCTGCCGAAATCGCGCAGGCGCAGGTTCTGCGTGGGCAGTTGGGGCTGCCCGGCGGGCAACTGGTGGCCAATCCCGTCCCGGCCGAAAGCGAGATCCCCCGGCAGGAAATGGAACCGATCATCCGTCAGGCGCTTGCCGATGCACAAGCCGAACAGGTGAACGCCAAGGCCGTGACCCCGTTCCTGCTTCAGCGCATTTTTGAAATAACCGAAGGCAGATCGCTGCGCACCAATATCGCGCTGGTGTTGAACAACGCACGTCTTGCGGCGGCAATTGCCCACGCCTTCTGCCGGCTTTGAACCGAGGCCGGCAGAGCTGTTGCAGTTCATTCCGTCGCAGCCTAGATTGCCCCCATGGAAAAAGAACCACCAAATGAAATTCCGGAAACGCTGCATGGGCGACGCAGACGCCGCCTGTTTTCCGGGCTGCGCAACAGTTTTCTCACCGGTCTGGTCGTGGTGGCCCCGATCGGGCTGACCATCTGGCTGATGTGGGCCTTTGTCGGCTGGGTCGATAACCTGGTCTTGCAATTTGTTCCCGAGCAATATCAGCCGAAGAATTACATCGGGATTGATTTGCGTGGTGTCGGCGCCATCATCTTCCTGTTTTTCACGATTTTTGTCGGCTGGCTGGCCAAAGGGATGATCGGCCGCTCGCTGATCCGTTTCGGCGAGAGCCTGGTTGAGCGCATGCCTGTCGTCAGATCCATTTACAACGGCCTGAAGCAGATTGCCGAAACCGTCTTTGCCCAGTCGGAAACCTCGTTTGACAAGGCCTGCCTCGTTGAATATCCGCGCAAGGGCATCTGGGCCATTGCCTTCATTTCAACCACGGCCAAGGGTGAAATCCGCAATCGCGTCCCGGTTGACGAAGAGATCGAGAGCGTGTTTCTGCCGACCACGCCCAATCCGACCTCGGGCTTTTTGCTGTTTGTGCCGAAATCCGACGTGATCATTCTGGATATGACGGTAGAAGACGCGGCAAAACTGGTCATTTCCGCAGGTCTGGTCTATCCGAACGGGAACGCAGTTGAGACTGTCGAGAACCCGGCGATCCAGGCTGCGCAGAAATAAGCTCTGCATGGAAAACGCCGGCAGTTTTACAGCCCGGCCCCAGGGACAGCCTTATTCGGATCAGGCTTGCCACATTGGCTTAAATAATTTGGTAAAAATATTTGCAAAACCTGTTAACGCTGTTATCATTTCACGGGTAGATGATAACTAATTAAAAAGGGCACATAAATGAAAAAAATTGCAACAGCAGCTTTGATTGCCACACTGGCAACACCCAGCCTTGCCGGCGGTATGGCGGAACCGATGATGGAACCGGAAGTGATCGCCGAAGATACAGCAGCCTCAAGTGGTGGCGGCCTGCTGATCCCGATCTTTCTGGTGATCTTGCTGGCCGCAGCAGTAAGTGCTGGTGGTGGTGGCAGTGCCGCTGTTCCGCCGCCGGCAGTATAGTTTTGGTTCGATCAGTAGAATAAACTTTTCATGCCAAGAAAGAGGGGGCGTTCAATTGAATGCTCCCTCTTTTTCGCGGGGGCTAAAGCCTGATATTTGCCAGACCCGCGAAACCTTCGTGTGACGGCCCGCAATTCTTTCCAGCACGGCATGTGGAACAAAGCGCCGATTTGGCGCCGCGCCATTGCACACAGCATTTTACCTTTGCCCGTTAATTTCCGCCCACATTCGCTCTTTACGATCAGTTTTCCGCTGGTTAACTGTAGCCGGCCCGGAATACCTGCGCGCGGCATTCAAGGCTACCTGTCACACTTGGCAACCCATTCAGATCGGACAGCACGCATGCAACGCCCAATCCCCCTGACCCGCGATATCGTTTTGATTGGGGGCGGGCACACGCATGCACTGGTGTTGCGCAAATGGGGTATGGATCCGCTGCCCGGTGTGCGCCTGACCGTGATTGATCCCAATCCGACTGCCCCCTATTCCGGTATGCTGCCAGGCCATATTGCTGGCCATTATTCACAGGCGGAGCTGGAGCTTGATCTGGTTCGGCTGGCGCGGTTTGCCGGGGCACGGCTGGTGATTGGCCGGGCCGAAGGGCTGGATCTGGCCCGCCAGACAGTCCGGATCAGCGGGCGCCCACCGATCGCCTATGATCTGGCATCGGTCGATATCGGCATTACCTCCAATCTGCCGGAATTGCCGGGATTTGCCGAACATGGTCTGGCGGCCAAACCTCTGGGTGCGCTCTCGGATCGCTGGGCCGAATATCTGGAGGCTTGCGCAAAAGGTGACAAGGCCGCGGCGGTGGCGGTGATCGGCGCCGGGGTGGCAGGGGCAGAACTGGCCCTGGCGATGATGCATGCGATGCGCACCCGTGGGCTCAAAGACCCGGTGGTCAACGTGATCGAGGCCGCCGAACCGCTGACCGATCTGACCGCAAAAACCCGCGCGGCCCTGCTGGCGCAAATGCAAAAGGCCGGCATCGGCCTTTTGGCTGGCACAAAGGTGCAGGCGGTTGAGGCCGGGCGGGTACAACTGGACGACGGGCAGGCGCTGCCGGCAACGCTGACCATCGGCACGGCAGGGGCCCGCCCCTATGGATGGCTGGAGGAAACCGGGCTGGCGCTGAGCCGCGGCTTTATCAATGTCGACGCAACCCTGCGTTCGTCAACTTCACCCCAGGTCTTTGCAGTTGGGGACTGCGCCCATCTGACCCATGCGCCCCGCCCGAAGGCCGGAGTCTATGCCGTGCGCGAGGCCCCGGTCTTATTTGACAATCTGCGCGCTTCGGTGAGCGGTGGCAAACTGCGCCGGTATCAGCCGCAGAAAGACTATCTGAAACTGATTTCGCTGGGTGACAAACGTGCCCTGGCAGACAAATTCGGATTTCGCACTCAGGGCGCGGCCCTGTGGCGCCTCAAGGATCGCATTGATCGAAAATTCATGCGTAAATTCCATGCGTTACCATCCATGCCTCAACCGGATTTACCGCGCGTGGTTGCCGACGGTGTGCGCGAAATGCTATCGGATCAGCCGCCCCTGTGTGGCGGTTGCGGCGCCAAGATGGCGATGGGGTCGCTGCGCGACAGCCTTTCGGCCTTGCCCGCAACAGCGCGCGACGATGTGCTAAGCGGTCCGGGCGATGACGCGGCCATTTTGCAGACCGGCGGGGAAACACAGGTATTCACCACCGATCATCTGCGCGCATTCGGCAATGATTACAGCATGATGGCGCGTATTGTTGCAGTGCATTCCCTGGGCGATATCTGGGCCATGGGGGCACAGCCTCAGGCGGCTTTGGCCAGCATCACCCTGCCGCAGATGCGCCCGAAAATGCAAAAGGACACGCTGCGTGAAATTCTGGCGGCAGCGGGCCGGGTCATGACCGGGGCGGGGGCCGAGATCGTGGGCGGCCATACGACTCTGGGGCAGGAACTGAGCATCGGCTTCAGCGTCACCGGCCTGTGCCGGAACCGGCCGCCGATCACCTTGCAGGGGGCCAAAATCTCGGACGCACTCATTCTCACCAAACCGTTGGGCAGTGGCGTTCTGATGGCGGCAGAAATGCAGATGCAGGCCGATGGCCGCTGGATTGCCGCCGCGCTGGAGGAAATGGCCCGGCCCAATGCAGAGGCCGCGCGCATTCTGGCCCGGGCGCATGCCATGACGGATGTGACCGGCTTCGGGCTGGTCGGGCATCTGTTGTCGATGCTTGATGCTGCGCAACTCGGCGCCCGGGTTGATCTGGGGGCCATTCCGCTGATGGCAGGGGCCGTGCAACTGGCCGAGCGGGGCATCCGCTCGTCGATATTTGCCGAAAACCGGTCGGATCAGGTGGCGCGGGTTGCCTGCCCTGACAGCCCGCTTGCCGATTTGCTGTTTGATCCGCAGACTGCCGGGGGCCTGTTGGCGGCCGTGGATTGCAAGGATGCAGATGCTGTTTTGGCGCAGTTGCAGGACGCGGGCTATCCGGCGGCGCAAATTGGCGAGATTGTCGCGGGCCCTGCCGAAATCAGGGTTGTCTGAAGCCACTTGCCAGTTCCAGGATTTGTTCGGCTGCACGGTCCAGATCTGACTCGTCAAAGCCCGCCAGCCGTATCTCGCCCAGTATTTCATGGGCCGAACGGGCTTGCGATTTGGCATATCGCGGGTCGTAATGCTGTTCCATAAGTTCCAGCGCCAAGGGCCGGAAGGCCCCTTCCCGCGCCCAGGCCAGCCAGCGGCTGATGGTGTCGGCACTGTGAAACCGGCGCAGGGCTTCTATCCTGGTTTCCAGCCGGTCGATGTCATCTGTCACATCGCTGTAGGCCGTTGTCAGGAAATCTGCCCGGCTCTGGGGTGTTGCCGCCAGACGAATGCGTGGTGCGGCACACATGGCGCGCCACACGGCAGCAGGTATCGCGCAATTGCCAATACGGTTTGATTCCGCTTCCAGCAGAACCGGGCGGTTCGGGTCAAGCTGGCGCAGGGCATCCGCCAGCCGGCTCTCAAACATTTTCTGCGAGGGCTGTTTTGCACCGACAAGCCCGAAAACCGAGCCACGATGCTGCGCCAGCCCTTCCAGATCAATGATCTGGCCACCCAAGGTCCTGACCCTTTGCAGCAGGGCCGTTTTTGCCGTGCCGGTGTTGCCATCAAGCAGAACAACCGGTTGTCTGACCGGCGTGTCATAGAGCCGCGCCACCACCAGCCTGCGATAGGTCTGATAACCGCCTTCCAATACGCCGACGCGCCAGCCGATCTGTTTCAGGATGGAGGCAAAGGAATTTGACCGCTGGCCGCCGCGCCAGCAGTAAACCAGCGGCCGCCAGCCACCTTGCCTGTCCGCCAGCGGGCCGTCAATATGGCGGGCCGCGTTGCGCGCCACAAGTGCGGCGCCAATCTTGCGGGCGCGAAACGGGTCATCCTGCACATAGATCGTGCCCACCTGCGCCCGCTGTTCATCATCGAGAACCGGCAGGTTGATGGCACCGGGCAGGTGATCCTCGGCAAATTCCGCCGGAGAGCGCACGTCGATGACCTCATCAAACGGCAAGTCGGAAAGTGTTGAAAGATCGGCAAGCGAATAGAGCATGACCGGCTTGTAGCCCCGATTGCCGGCGGTGTAAAACCGGCCTTCAGTCAGGCGCCTTTGATGGCGGAAATGAAGGCGGCCGGCCATTTTATCAGGCGGATGATATTTCGACATCCAGACGTGTGAGATTGGATGAAACCGCACGCGCATTGGGCAGATCATTGTCTTGCGCCCGCGCGATGGCGGCCGGCCTGTCCAGGCCGTGCCGCAACCAGCGGTCGATCAGCCTTTCGCGCAGCACTGTTTCACTCGGCCGTAAAAACACCCGCAGATCCCAAAATCTGTCCAGACTGCGCCAGCCGGGCCTGTCATACAACAGATAGTTGCCTTCCACGATGACGCTCTTGCAGTCGCGTCCCACCAGGCCGGCCCCGGCAATGGCAAGGTCGCGCGCTCTGTCAAACAGCGGGAAAAAGATTTCCTCCTCCTGCTTCAGGCGTTTCACAAGGCTTGCAAACCCGCCCAGATCAAAGGTCTCGGGCGCGCCCTTTCTTGCCAGCAGACCGCGGTCTTCCAGAACCCTGTTGTCCAGATGGTAGCCATCCATCGGCACCGTGACCGCGTGTTTCAGCCGTTTGCTAACCTGTGCGGCCAGCCATGATTTGCCGCTCGCCGGTGGCCCGGCAATGGCCACCACCCGGCGTTTGCCGCTGATCGGCAGGCTTTCGATCCGCTCCAGCAGTTCATCCAGGTCAGCGCTGTTCACGGCAAAACTCCCGGCTTGCCGGTATCACATGGTTCAAACGGCATGGTTCAAACGGCAACCCAACGCCCCCCGTCCTGCGCCGATTGCACGGCGGCGGTGATGAACCTCAGCCCGTCAATGCCCGCCTCGATACCCGGCAACGGCACCGGGCCGGTTTCGCCTTTACGGATGACATCGGCGAACTCGCTGTAAAGCGTGGCAAAGGCTTCCAGAAAGCCCTCGGGATGTCCGGCCGGCAGGCGCGCCTGCCCCTGAAACCCGGCGCCGCCGCGGCTCAGCAACTGCTTTGGCTTGCCGATCTGCGCGAACCACAGCTTGTTCGGTTCTTCCTGGGCAAATTCCAGACTGCCGGTTTCGCCGAAAATGCGGATGCGCAACCCGTTCTCGTTGCCAATTGCAACCTGACTGGCCCAGAGCAGGCCTTTTGCGCCTTTTTCAAACCGAAACAGAATATGGGCGTTGTCGTCCAGCCTGCGCCCGGCACCGAACCGGTGCAGATCAGCGCTCAGTTCCCTGACAGCAAGCCCGGAAATGAACTGCGCCAGATTACAGGCATGCGTGCCGATATCGCCAATGCACCCCCCGGCCCCCGAGCGCTCCGGATCCAGACGCCATTCGGCCTGTTTGCCGGTTTCATCCCCGGACAGCCAGTCCTGGATATACTCCATGTTGACCAGCCGGATCGGCCCGATCGCGCCGCTCAGAACCATCCGTCTGGCCTCTCGGGCCATCGGATAGCCGGTGTAGTTATGCGTCAGCAGAAAATGGCAGCCCGTTTCCCGGATCAGGGATTTCAGGGCCAGCGCATCGTCAAGATTGCTGGTGACCGGCTTGTCACAAATCACATGAATGCCCTGTTCGAGAAACGCCTTTGCCACCGCGAAATGCAGATGGTTCGGGGTGACGATCGCCACAACCTCTATGCCGTCCGGCCGGGCTGCCTCGGCCTTGGCCATTTTCGCATAACTGTCGTAGGTTCTATCCATTGGCAGACCGAGTTGCTGCCCCGATTGTTTTGCACGTTCCGGCGTGGACGAAAGTGCTCCGGCAACCAGTTCGTATTTGTCGTCAATGCGTGAAGCTGTTCGGTGCACCGCACCGATAAACGCCTCCATGCCGCCGCCAACCATGCCAAGGCGAATTCTGTTCTTTGTATCGCTCATGCCAGAACCTCCGGTTGAATATCATTCGATCGACAGACCCGCCGCAGACGCAACACGGCGCAAAAACGGAATGCCAAGATTGAGAACGTCATCCGGATTTTGCGCCACCGGCCGCCAAATGGCCAGCCCGCCGGCAATGTCCGGGTCAACATGGTTCATGCTTTCAAGCGTCAGGATCCCGTCATAGCCGATGGCGGTCAGCGCCGCCATGGCCGCCGGCCAGTTCACCATGCCGCGGCCCGGCGTCCCCCGGTTGCTTTCCGACAGATGGACATAGCCCAGATACGGGGCCGCCGTGGCAAAGCCACTGGCAAAATCCTGTTCCTCGATATGCATGTGATAGGTATCCAGATGAATGAACAGGTTTGGCGCCCCGACGGCCTCGACATAGCCCACCGCATCGGCGGCGGTGTTCATCAGATGGGTCTCGTAACGGTTGCACGGCTCGATCCCCAGCCGCAGCCCGAATCCATCCGCCTTTCGGCACGCCGCCTCCAGAAATCGGCACAGGGTGTCCCGCTCTCTTTGCGTCACCGGCCGGCCTGTCGTCTTGCCGATTGTGCCATAGGTGACACCGGACAGAACATCGCCCCCCAGGGCCTGGGTGACACGAAAGGCATTTGCAAGAAAGGCCAGCCCGCTTTCCATATCCGAAACCAGATCAATCGTTCCGGGCAGGCCAAGCGATGTCACCAACTGGAAATCATGTTGCCGGGCAAAGGATTTCGCCCCCTCCACATCAAACCTGTCGGGCCGCAACAGCGGAATTTCCAGAATCTTCACCCCATGCGCTTTCAGCAACGGGCAATTGTCGCGCATTGTTTCGGTTTGCCATTCCGGCGCGATTGCAAAGGTGTGAATTCCAAGAACGGCCATCTTCAGGCTCCCGCTTCCTCGTGGTCGGCGGCATCGTCCATGTCATTGCCGCCGACAATGGCGCTGACCACTTTGGTCATGCTTGTGTCCGCCGTGATCAGATCCGCCTCGGCGCGGCCGTGGCGCAAGACGACAATCCGGTCGGTGACGCTCAGAACATCGTTCAAGCGGTGTGAAATCAGAATCACCGCAATGCCCTGCGATTTCAACTGCCGGATCAGGGTCAGCACACTTTGCACCTCGCGCACGGCCAGGGCGGCGGTCGGCTCGTCCATAATGACGACTTTCGGGTCAAAGGTCAGGGCGCGGGCAATGGCAACCGTCTGCTGCTGCCCGCCCGAGAACGAACCGACAGGCCGGTTGATCGACGGCAGATGCGCCCCCAGCCGGTCGATCATCTCCTGCGCCTTCTGGTTCATCTTGCGTTTGTCGACCATGCCGGGAATGAACCCCAGAAAGGCACGCGTCGGCTCTCGCCCCAGGAAAATATTGCTGGAAACATCCTGCTGCCGGGCCAGGGCCAGATCCTGATAGATCATTTCAATGCCCAGGCTGCGCCGGGCGCCGGGATCAAGATGCAAAATGGGTTTGCCCTGGAATGTGATCTCTCCGGCGTCGGCCCTGTAAATGCCGGTGATGGTTTTCATCAGGGTCGATTTGCCCGCGCCATTGTCACCGACAAGGCCGACAACCTCACCAGCCTGAACCGTCAGGTCAATACCGTGCAGAACATCAACCGCGCCAAAGCTTTTCCGGATGTTTCTGAGCGACAGCAGCGTCATACCTTGTTTGCCTTTCGGATCTGGTACTGGTCGATGAAAACCGCGAAAATCAGCACGGCACCGATGGCCATCTGCTGGTAATAGGATTGCACCGCCAGCAGGTTCAGCCCGTTTTGCAGCACCCCCATGATCAGCGCGCCGATGACCGAGCCGAGGATGGATCCGCGACCGCCGAACAGATTGGTGCCGCCGATGATGGCGGCCGTGATGGCGGTCAGTTCATAGCTGATCCCGGCGGTCGGATCGCCCGAATTGATCCGCGCCATGAACAGCATTCCGGCCAGCCCGGCCAGTGCGCCGGACAGGGTGTAGAGCACCAGCCGGTGCCGCTCGACATGAATGCCGGCAGTGCGGGCTGCGTTTTCGTTGTCGCCGATCGCCAGCGTATAGCGGCCAAACCGGGTAAATGCCAAAATATAATGGGTGATCAGCGCCACCGTCAGAAAGATGATGACCGGCATCGGAATACCAAACGGCCGGCCCTGCCCCAGATAGAGCAGCCCGTCGGGCAGACCATAAATCACCCGCCCGTCCGAGATCACCAGCGCCAGCCCGCGCGCCAGCCCCAGCATGCCCAATGTGACGATAAACGCCGGCACAAAGGCCCGTGTCACCAATTGCCCGTTGATAAATCCGGCAATGGCCCCTGCCCCGATACAGGCCAAAACGCCGAAGACCGATGCCAGCCCCATGTTGACGGCAACATAGGCCCCGACAACCCCCGACAACCCCATGACAGAGCCAAGCGAAAGATCCAGCCCGCCCGAGCCGATGACAAATGTCGCGGCAATGGCCAGTACGCCGATGGTCGAGGTTGCCAGCAGAATATTGAGGAAGTTGTTGACCGACAGGAAATAGGGGGAAAGCACGGTCATGATGACACCCAGAAGGATCAGCACGATCAGGGATTCCATCCGCACATGCAGGCGTTCTTCGGATGCGGTCTGCAATCGACGCCAGAGGCCGGCCTCCTGTGCGGCCGCAGGTCGTGAGGGCATTCGGGTCTCCATCATGTTCACTTGTTCGCTTCAGCCTGCCGACGCCGGTTCAGCAGCCGCCCTGTTCCGGTTGCGGGCCGTGACAGCCCGCAACCCAGTTCCACCCTGCGCGTCTATTTGACGAACTCAAGCATCGGCTCCGTACCGGCTTCCATGACCTCTTTGGTCAGAACCAGAGTCGGCACGGTAATATCCGAGGGAACCTCCTTGCCCTCCAGGGCCAGCTTGACATTTTCGACGGCCTGTTTGCCAACAAGATACGGCAGTTGCGCGACCGAGGCAGTCAGCCGTCCGGCCTTGATCGACTTGACCGCGTCAGAGTTGCCGTCAACACCGATAATCACGATCTTGCCACCCTTGCCGGCAGCGTAAACCGATTCAACCGCCCCCAGGGCCATGCCGTCATTGGCGGCGAAAATTCCCACCAGATCCGGGTTGCGGATCAGAATGTCATTGGTGATGGAGGCTGCCTTGCCGCGGTCCCAGTCACCGGGCAATGAGGCGACGATCTCCAGCCCCGGTGCCAGTTCCGCCAGTTTCTCGGCAAAACCGGCGGCGCGTTTCTGCCCCGTCACATTGCCGGACAGACCCTCGATCACCAGCACCGGGCCTTTTGCATCGGCGCCAAGCTGCGACACCATGAACTCGGCCCCCTGCGCGCCTGCGGCCACGTTGTCCGATCCGATGCGGAAAGTGATGTGAATGCCTTCCTTGTCCAGAATGGCCGGATCAAGGTTTCCGTCCAGATCAACCACCTTGATCCCGGCATCCTGCGCCGCTTTCAGGCAGGGCAGAAGGTTGGTCGAGTTGATCGCTGCGGTGATCATCGCCACCGGCTTGCGCTCCAGCATGGTATTGCAGACATTCAACTGGGATTCTGCCGCTTGATCGCTTTCGACCGCCTGAATGAAATAGGGCACGCCGGCGGCTTTTGCCCCTTCCTCGACCCCCATTCCCATCGCCCCCCAGAACGGGTTGGACAGTGTTTTCATCAAGACACCGTATTCGCCCCCTTCGGCATGGGCGCCAGATCCGCCGACCAGCATGGCCAGCACGGCCAACGGCCGGATAAATCGATTCATTTTGTTGTAGAACATGTTTCACTCCTCCTATTGATCAATGCACCCTTGTTTTTGGGCGTTATTATCCGGGCGGATTGTGCCGCCTTCTGTTCTGCTCCGGCCGCAAAACGGCGGTTTTCAGGTCAACCAGTGATTCCCGTTCCACGAATGTGCAGGGTTGCAACTGGCAAACGGCAAAGGACTGCGGGGTTTCAATGCGCAGCAGCAGCCGTTCAAAGGCGCGCTCGGCAATTTGCCGGATCGGCTGCACGACGGCCGTTACCGCCGGGTATGTGGCCTGCATCCATTCCGCATCATCGAATCCGACGACAGAAATATCCTGCGGACACTGAATTGCGCGGCGCCTGAATTCGGAAAGAACCACCAGCGTGCCGCGCTGAAACAGCGAAAAGACAGCGGTCGGCCGGGTTTCATCCAGATAGTTTGAAAAGGCCTGCCGCAGATCATCCAGCGGGCCTTCGGCCAGCAGCAGGTCAACCTTCATCTCGGCGCCGGATTTCTCGATTTCCTCACGAAAGGCGCTGATGCGGGTGCGCAGGCTTTTGGACACTTCGTTCAGCCCCAGCAGCAATACATGCTTGTGCCCGGCTTCTGCCAGTTTGCGCGCGATTTGTGCGCTGGCATTGGCATTGTCCGCCGTGACCGTATCGAACGTGTCATTTGCCACCACCCGGTCAACCAGAACCGCAGTCATGCCGATTTTCTTCATCGCCGTAGCACCCAGCCCGCGTTCACTGCGCACCGGGGCCAGGATGGTTCCGGCGACGCGCCAGTCATGCATGCGCTCGACCAGCTTCAGCTCGCGCTCTTCACTTTCCTGACTGGTTGCAATGGCCAGACTGTAGCCCGCCGCCTCGGCCAGAGTTTCCAGCCGCGAGGTCAGCCGGCCGAAAAACTCGCTTTCAAGCTCGGGGATGATCACGCCGATGATGCGCCGTTTTGCCCGGCGCAGATCCGAGGCCAGCGGATCAATGCGATAATCGAGCTCTTTCACCGCCGCCAGAACCTTTTCGACATTGGCGGGCTTGACCGTTTTTACACCCCGCAACACCTTGGACACGGTGGCCGCAGATACCCCGGCCCGATTGGCCACATGATGTATGGACGCGCGGCCCACATTGTTGCTCACCACGGATTCCCCCTGAAACACCGGCCCGGCAAAAGGTGCGGGTTGCTTTTTCGCTCAAATCGCTCTTTTCAGCAGAATTAAACGATTTACTTCATTTGTAAACCGATTTATTTCTGTTTTGCCCAGAACAGTGGAACACGCCATGCCCCGATCTTCCCGGCCCCTTGTTATCTCTGCCCCGCATCCGCGCAGCATCGACCTCATTTTTTCGCCGGAACGGCGGGCCGATCTGTTTGACAGATACGAGCTGGTTGAGGTTGAGCCGGATGCGGTTGCGGGTCTGGCGCCAAACCTGCTGAACCGGGCTAGATATGTGCTGGGACAGCCGCCGCTTGGCCTGGAAACACTGCGGCAGATGCCGCAGTTGAAATCCATTCTGAATGTTGAAAGCAACCTGATCGACAATATGCCTTACGACTATCTGTTCGAACGCGGCATTCATGTTCTGACAACCGGGGCGGTGTTTGCCGAACCGGTCGCCGAACTGGGGCTGGCGATGGCGCTCGATCTGGCCAGAAACGTCACTGACGCGGATCTTGATTTCCGCAATGGCCGGGAAAAATGGGGCTATGAAGGCAACACATCCGCCCGGCTGATTTCCGGCGCGCAAATCGGCATTGTCGGCTTTGGCGATCTCGGCCGGGCCCTCGCACGGCTTTTGCAAGGGTTTCGGGCGCAGATTTCGGCCCATGATCCCTGGCTGCCCCCGTCGATGCTGGCCGAGCAGGGCGTGCAGCCGGCAGATCTCGACACCCTTCTTGGCCAGAGCGACTTTCTCTTTGTTGTCGCGGCGGTGACCCGTGAAAATCAGGGGTTTCTGGGGGCCGATGCCTTTGCCCGAATGAAAAAAGGCGCGGCCTTCATCCTGCTCAGCCGGGCAGAAGTGGTTGATTTCGATGCCCTGATGCAGGCGGTTTCACAAAATCGCATCTGTGCGGCCAGTGATGTTTTCCCCGAGGAGCCGCTACCGGCAAACCATCCGGTGCGGTCGCTGAAAGGGTTCATCCGTTCGGCGCACCGGGCCGGCGCCCTGACCTCGGCGTTTCAGAAAATGGGTGAAATGGTTCTGGAAGACATGGCGCTGATGGATCAAGGCCTGCCCCCCATGCGCTGTAAACGCGCCGAGCGGGAAACCGTCAGCCGGATGCGCTCCAGACCCGTCACACAGAACTGACCGGCCCCCTGCCCCTTCCGGAAATTTCGGCACAAAGGCGAAGGTCTTTGTCATAAAACTTTTACAAAACTGTCATAAATCGCCGGAACCGGCCGCGGCCCACCTTGCAACTTGGCCTTGGCTTTTATAGGTTGCGCCAGGATTTCGCGTTACAAGGCAGGCATTTTGCTTCTTTTCATCTTGAATCTGGCAGGCGCCGCGGCGTTGCTGCTGTGGTCCGTGCGCATCATTCGCACGGGCGTTGAGCGCGCGTTCTCCAGCCAGTTGCGCACGTGGCTGCGCCGCAGTTCCGGCAATGCCCCCCTGGCCGCCGGCACCGGTGTTCTGGCGGCGATCCTGCTGCAAAGCTCCACCGCCGTTGCCCTGCTGGTTTCCAATTTTGCCGCCAAGGGCACCCTGACCGTTGCCGTCGGTCTGGCCATATTCCTTGGCGCCGATCTTGGCTCGGCAATCGTCACCCAGATCCTGCTGGTCCGGGCCGCCTGGCTTATTCCGCTCCTTCTGTTGGTGGGCGTCTCGCTGTTCTTGCGTGGCCACAAACGCCCCGTGCGGCAGGCCGGCCGCATCCTGGTCGGGCTGGCGCTGGTGCTGGTTTCGCTGGATATGATCCGCGCGGCCACCGAACCCCTGCGCGACAGCCAGGCGATCGCGCCGGTTGCCGCCTATCTCGGCAATGATGTTTTTTCGGCCTTTCTCGTTGGCGCCATCCTCGCCTGGGCCATGCATTCAAGCATTGCGGCCGTTCTGATGTTCGTGACCTTTGCCGCCCAGGGGCTGCTGCCGGTAACGGCGGCCATGGCGCTGGTGCTCGGGGCCAATCTTGGTGGCTCGTTCATTCCGTTTTTCCTGACACTCGGCGCCCCGTCCAAGGCGCGCGTCATCGTTATCGGCAACCTTCTCTTGCGGGGCGGCGGGGCAATCATCACCCTGCTGTTGCTGGCCTATGCCCCGATCGACTGGGGCCTGCTCGGGCCCAATGCGGCGCGCCAGACCATCAATCTGCATCTGGCCTACAACCTGGCCATTTCGCTGATCGGCCTGCCGCTGATCAAACCGGTGACCGCGCTCCTGTCCGGCATTTTGTCCTCTGCCGAGGAACAAACCGTCCATATCGACCGCCTCAGCGCGCTTGATCCGTCAGCTCTGGACAATCCGGAACGCGCCCTGGCCAGCGCCAGCCGCGAGGTCCTGCGCATCGGTGAATCGATCGAGGCGATGCTGTCGCCGGTGATGCAGCTTTACCAGCATTGGGATGACGCCACAGCCAAGGCGATCCGCGACATGGAATCAAATGTCAACAAAATGTACTTTGAAACAAAGCTTTACCTGGCAAAGCTACACCAGAACAAACTGTCGGAAGAGTTGCTCAATCGCAGTATGGAGCTTTCATCGATTGCCAGCAATTTTGAGGCCGCCGGCGATGTCATCTCAAAGAACATGCTGAACATGGCGCAAAAGGTGAACAGCCGCGGCATTACCTTTTCCGAAGACGGCTGGCGTGATCTGTGTGATTTTCACGACCGCGTTCTGTCGAATGTGCAACTGGCGCTGAACGTGCTGATGACCGGCAGCGTTGAAACCGCACGCCAACTTGTCGAAGAAAAGGAAGCGGTGCGCGAACTGGAACAATCGCTGCAACAGCGGCATATGGAGCGGCTTCGCTCGGGGCTGAGCGAAAGCATCGAAAGCAGCAATTTGCACCAGGAAACCCTGCGCGCCCTGAAGCAGATCAACACTGCCGTTTCCATGGTGGCCTATTCGATCCTGCTGGACAGCGGCGATCTGTTGTCCAGCCGCCTGGCCGACCAGAACGAAGAACACGGCTGATTGATCTGCCCCTGCCCCGCGATGCTGCGGGATCAGGGTGCAGACCTAGCCGCGAAACCCGGTTGCCACGACGTATTTTTCCGAACTGTCAGAACGACTTGCCGGTGGTTTTACATGTGCGACTCTGGTGAATTTCTGCTTCAGGAGCTTTTGCAATTCCCCCTCGGCCCCTCCGGCCAGAACCTTGGCGACAAAGGTGCCGTTTTCATCCAGCACGTCAAAGGCCAGATAGGCCGCGGCCTCACACAGTGCCATGATACGCAGGTGGTCGGTCTGCTTGTGCCCCGAGGCCGAGGCCGCCATGTCTGACATCACCACATCCGCCTTGCCGCCCAGCCATGATTTCACCTGATCATCAGCGCCATCCGCCATGAAATCCAACACATGGATCTCGGCGCCGGCTATTGGGTCCACCTCTTGCAGATCCACCCCCAGGATACGGCCAACCGCCTTGCCTTGCCTTTCGCCAAGCGCGTTTGTGCGTGCAACGGCCACCTGGCACCAGCCCCCCGGGGCGCATCCCAGATCAACCACCCTGGCTCCGGGAACCAGAAACCGGAACTTGTCGTCCAGCTCCATGATCTTGAAGGCCGCGCGGCCGCGATAGCCTTCGGCCTGGGCGCGTTTGACATAGGGGTCGTTCAACTGGCGTTCCAGCCAGAGGGTCGAACTCAGCTTGCGGCCGCGCGCGGTTTTCACCCGCACCCGCAAATCTCTTTGCCCGCGTCCGCTGGAATTCCTGCCTTTTGGTGTCTTTGCCATCGCTAGAACGGTCCGTCTTCCAATACGCCATCGGCACTCATCTGGGCATAGAGCAGCCCCTCGCGCAGCCCGCGATCGGCCACCGACAGCCGGTCCGTCGGCCAGACCCGCATCAGGGCCTGCAAAATGGCGGCACCGGACATGATCAGGGCCTGACGGTCGCGGCCGATCCGCGGATCACGCCGCCGCCCCTCCGGCCCCAGGCGCAGATACTGGTGAATCACCCTGTCGATCTGGTCCGTGGTCATGCGCAGCCCGTCCACCTTGTTGCGGTCATAGCGGCGCAATCCCAGATGGCTGGCCGCCACGGTCGTGACCGTGCCCGATGTGCCAATGATCTGAAACCCTTCCCGGGCCTGCTCATCCGAGTAAGGCGCGAATTCTTTCAGGTTTTCCTCGAAATGCCAGCTCATCAGGGCAAACCGGGCGGAATCATCCTCAACATCATTGAACTGATCGCGCAGCGTTGCCACCCCCAGCGGCACAGAAATCCAGTCAACCACCGAGGCCTTGGGGAACGGCGACGGGCCACTTTGAAAGCCGACATGCAGGCGCATGATGGCGCGCGGCCGCTCGCCCTTGGGGACATTGGAAAGGTCAATCCAGACCAGTTCGGTAGAACCGCCGCCGATGTCGACCACCAGCAACTGCCGCGTATTGACCGAAACCAGCGGCGCACAGCTGATGACAGCCAGGCGCGCTTCTTCCTCGGTTTCGATGATTTCCATGGCCAGGCCGGTTTCCCGCTCGACCAGCCAGATGAATTCCTTTGCGTTCAGGGCGCGCCGGCAGGCCTCGGTCGCCACCAGCCGCATCCGCCGCACCTTGTGCTGCCGCAGTTTGCGCTGGCAGATACGTAGCGCCTGAACCGTGCGCCCCATCGAGGATCGCGACAGGCGGCCGGTGGCCTCCAGCCCGGCCCCTAACTGCACCGATTTCGAAAAGCTGTCCACCACATGAAACTGACTGCCCTTTGGCTGGGCAATCAGCATACGGCAACTGTTTGTTCCCAAATCCAGCGCGGCATACAGCTCGGCCGGATCGGGTTTTTCTGGCGCGGGGGTATCAACCGCTTTCGGGAACGCGCCCGCACCTTCGGGACGCCTGGGCGCCATGGTTACGCCCTCCATTTTCAAGTTATGCCCAATGTAGCCCCGCCGCGGGCCTTGTGCAAGATGCTCTGAAGGCATCCGGTTAATCGGCCTTTGCGCAGGGTTCATAACCATCATGAGAATTATTCCGGCCCCGGCCACTGGCCTCGCATGAGGTGTTCGACTAAATCAGGGGGGCCACGGGTCGCAACCCCGCGCAGGAATGTCGAAATTTGCCCTTATGACCAGACCCACGACGCCTAGGGTCAGCACAGAGAGGAATCAGTCAAATGCCTGATGTCACCATAGTATACTGGCGCGATATTCCGGCCCAGGTCATTGTTGGCAAGGGCCGTCGTGCCACCAAGATTCAGCTGAGCGAACGGTTTGAAAAAGCCATCGACCGGGCCGCGATGAAAACCGGCGCGGCACAAACCGACGCCTATCTTGCCGAGTGGCGCAAGGCCGCCCCGGTTTCTGTCGAGGGCGATGCCGGCGAAATTGCCCGCACGCAGGCAGCAACGCTGGAACGCGACTATGATGACGCGCGGCTCAGAGCACTGATTGCCAATGACGGATGGGCCTGACCGGCCCGCATATAGGCGCGCGATTGAAGGAGGCGTTCATGGCACTTTTACAGTTCAGGCGGAAGGAAAGACCGCAGGATCACAATGCGCAACTGGCCGCTTTCCTGCGAGGCTACTCGATTGAGGTCATGCCGCGAACCGCCGCCAAAATCAGTGATTTCCGCGCGCTGCTGCCGGCGGGCAGCCGGGTCTATATCGCCCATATCGAAGGCACGCCGATTGCCGAGATGGTCGAAACCGCGGCGCGTCTGTCCGCGGACGGGTTTGAGGTGATGCCGCATTTTCCGGCCCGCATCATCAAGGATCGCGAAACGCTGGCCGACTGGATCAGCCGCTACCGCAATGCGGCAGGCGTGAAACAGGCGCTGCTCCTTGCCGGCGGCATTGCCCGGCCGGTTGGTGATTTTGAAAACTCGATGCAATTGCTTGAAACCGGTTTGTTCGATGCGGCCGGTTTCACAGATCTGCATGTGGCGGGCCACCCCGAGGGCAACCGTGATATCGATCCGGACGGCACTGACAGAAATGTCATGCAGGCGCTGCACTGGAAACAGTCCTTTGCCGAGAGAACCGATGCAAACATGGCGCTGGTTACCCAGTTTGCCTTTGAGGCCGAACCGGTCATTGCCTGGGCGAATGCATTGCAGCAGGCCGGCATCAGCCTTCCGGTGCATATCGGCACGGCCGGCCCGGCCAAGCTGCAAACCCTGATCAAATTCGCCATCGCCTGCGGTGTCGGGCCCTCTCTGAAGGTTTTGCAGAAACGTGCAATGGATGTGACAAAGCTGCTGTTGCCATATGAACCAACCCGCTTTCTGACCGATCTTGCCGCCTATAAATCGGAACATCCCGATTTTCTGATTGAGCGCGTGCATTTCTTTCCGCTGGGCGGCATAACCGCCAATACCAGATGGGCACAGGACCATGGGGGCCAAAACGCCCTTCCCGCCACAATAACCGAACAGGACCACGCATGACCCGCACTATTGTCGAAAGCAAAACCAAAACCGCCGTCATCGGCTTTGACGAACCGTTCTGCGTGATTGGCGAGCGGATCAACCCCACCGGGCGCAAGAAACTTGCGGCCGAACTTGAGGCCGGCAATTTTTCCACCGTCGAGAAGGATGCGCTGGATCAGGTGGCCTGCGGCGCCACCATGCTGGATATCAACGCCGGTGTTGTCTACAATTCCAACCCCAACCCGAATGAAACCGAACCGCCCCTCATGACCAAAATGATTGAGCTGGTTCAGGGACTTGTGGACATTCCTTTGTGTATCGACAGCTCGGTTGCCGGCGCGCTTGAGGCCGGGCTCATGGCCTGCGAGGGCCGCCCGCTGCTGAACTCGGTCACTGGCGAGGAAGAAAAACTGGAGGCAATATTGCCACTGGTGAAGAAATACAATGTGCCCGTGGTGGCCATTTCCAACGATGATACCGGCATTTCCGAAGACCCCGAAGTGCGCTTTGCCGTCGCCAAGAAGATCGTCGAACGCGCCGCCGATTTCGGCATTCCGGCGCATGATATCGTGGTTGATCCGCTGGTGATGCCGATCGGCGCCATGGCCGGCGCCGGGCAACAGGTGTTTACCCTTGTGCGTCGTCTGCGCGCCGAACTTGGCGTCAACACCACCTGCGGCGCCTCGAACATCAGCTTTGGCCTGCCGCACCGGCACGGGGTAAACGCCGCTTTCCTGCCCATGGCGATTGCCTCGGGCATGACCAGCGCCATCATGAACCCGTTGCGCCCGGTCGAGATGGAAGCGATCAATGCCGCCAACCTGCTGATGAATCACGATGCGCATGGGGCAAAATGGATCAAATTCGGACGCGTGCTTGACGCGGTGGAGGCCGGCACGCCCTTTGCCGAGGCTTCCAAACTCTCCGCGGCAGCCGGATCGGGCAGCGGACGGCGCGGGGGACGTCGGCGCAGGGGCTAGGGCGGCAACCGGCGCATCCTCCGAGATTCCATCTCAAAAAAAACTGTCCTTCCAAATGGCCAAATATCCTCGCCGAAGGCCTGAAAGTCAGGATGGAACTGGCCACATGGCCAAATCCACCCCACGCTGTGCCCGGCGCAGGCAACCAATCCGCTACCGAACCAGATGGAATGACGTACAGGCAATGGTTTACCGGTCAGCCCCTATCACGCTTCGGCTTTTGTCCGTGCAATCAAGCAACACCTTTCCCGTTTGCGTACAGGGGGAGATCCGGAAAGGCGTTTCATTGCCCTGCCGCAACGGCTTATCGGTGACCCAAGCCGGCTTTTTCAGTCCCGGCCAGGAAACATTCTGGCCAGCGGCACAGAATGTCGTCTAGAATGTCCCCAACCGCTGTACAGATCCGTGCCGCCCCGATCCGTTTTCATATGGAGTAGAAAAATGCTTGTTTCCCGCCTCAGGTTTCTTCCATTGTTAGCCCTGACAATGTTTCTTGCGTCCTGCGCGGCAGGCAGTTGGGAAACCAGTTACCATGATGTCATCGATCCAAAGGTGGCCCGTGGCTGGCGGGTGGTTGATGTCGATGTCACCGTGCCCCGCAGCCTGACCGTGTCCGAGGCCAACAGTTTTGCACCAAATGCCGATATCGTCTGGCGTGGTGATCCTCCGGGGGATCGCTATGAACAGATCGACAAGATACTGACCAATGCATTGAAAAAGGGGGTTTCCGGCCTGAAAGGCCCGCGCCCCGTGCGCCTGCTGGTAACAGTCCAGCAATTCCACGCGGTGACGGAAAAGACCCGTCGGGTGCTCAGCAATGCCGGTGTACACAATATCACTTTCACGGCCCAGATCGTTGATGCCAAAACCGGCGAACCCCTGTCGCCGGTTGACACGATCAAGGCCGATCTGGTGGCCTTTTCCGGCGAACAGGCCCTGGCCGCCGAACGCGAAGGCCAGACGCAAAAGGTGCGGATCACAAACCATGTGGCCCGCGTCATCGCCGGTTGGCTGGGCATTGGTCCCGATATCCGCGGCACATTCACCCGCGCGGGGCGCTGAGGCAAACAGCGCCGGACAGGCAGCGCCGGACATGCAGAGCCGGACAGGCGGACAAACCAAGAGCGGCGCCGGGCAATCCGGCGCCGCTTCGGGCAAGTCATCAGCCGGGAGCATGCCCCAGGGCATGGTCCCTGATTACTTCATCATCATGCCGACAGGGGCGTCCGTGGTGAACAGATAGTCATCGCCACCGGCGCCAGAATGGCAGGCGATACAGCCCTTGGGCATGCCTTTGGCAACTTTGCCGGCCAGGCGCATGCCCTTCGGGTTCTTGTCCAGCGAACCGTCAGGCAGGAATTTCACCCAGAACCAGTCCTGATTGTCCGAGTCAAACCCTTCTTCGCGCTTGTACATTACGGTTACGGCGCCCAGATGCTTGCCGGCATCCCCCAGAACCTGATCGGTTTCGACACCTTCCGGACCATAGTTGCGCTTCACGATCAGCGCCCCGGTGTGGCCGTCAATTGTTGCCGTGGAATAGAATGTTTCCAGCATTTTCCCGTGCGGGTCGGTGCCGTCATACGGGAAAGTGTGGATCATGTTGTCACCCGCCAGGCGCTGCTCTTTCATCGCGTTCCAGATTTTGGCGGCATATGCTGCATCTTCGTCACTGCCAAAAGGCGCCATGTTCTGCGCCATCGCAAAGGGTGTCGCAACCAACAGGGCCGCGGTTGTCGCTGCTACTGCCATATACTTCTTCATCATGTCCTCCTTATAATCACCCAAAGCGGGCCAAATTGTCGCAGCTCAATGCTAGAAGATTTGTTATTCACATGGGTAACACTCTGCTTCACCATAGCGTGATCACATGCGTGAAAAGATGATTGGACAATTCCCCGCCCGACATCCCACATTAGAACCGGCGCGACGTACAAGAAAAAGAGGATTATCCAATGAATTTCATGGTTTCACTGGTTGCCGCGGGATTGTTGATCACAACGGGCAGTGCCTTTGCCCAGGATGCCGAGGCCGGCGCAAAGATATTTCGCAAATGCGCAAATTGTCACGAAATAGGCGAAAAGGCGCGGAATCGCGTCGGCCCGGTGCTGACCGGCGTCGTCGGCCGGCCGGCCGGCAGCATCGAGGGTTTCAGATACTCGAAATCCATGCAGGCCCTGGCGGCAACGGGCCATATCTGGACCGAAGAGGAAATCTTCGACTGGCTGGCCAATCCGACCAGGTTCATGCGGGCCAAGCTGGATGACCCGCGCGCCAAGGCCAAAATGCGCTTCAAGCTGAAGGATGAAACCGCCCGGCGCGATGTGATCGCATATCTGGCGACCTTTCAGGCAGCCGACGCTGCGGCAGGCGGGGCAACCGAGGCAAAAACCGAGACCACGGAAATGGCAGAGGTCGCCATGGCTCCGGCCGGTGCAAAGGGCATTTGCATCGTCAACAGCGCGCCGGCCGAACATGTCTTTACCGTCGAGGCCGCCAATGGCGAGCGCAAGATGCAGCATCTGGCCCCCGGCAAAACCCTGTGCATCGACAGCAGCGGCGACGGCACGGTCGGGGTGTTTCTCACCGAGGACGCACTGGAGGGATGCTCGCGTCTGGCCAAGAAGGATCAGCCGGAAACCCTGCTGCACTACTATGACTTTGATCGCTGTCTGTGGGTCGGAAACAGGAATTAGGGCGCCAGCGGGGCCCATTCTGTCGCCACAGGGCCATTGCACCTGCCGTCTGTCACGCTAAAAGAGGCGTGTAACCGGTAAAGGTGCGCGCATGAACAACAAGACAGATCCCCTGGTAATCTTCACCCCCTCCGGAAAACGCGGGCATTTTCCCGTGGGAACGCCGGTGCTGACTGCCGCGCGCCAGCTTGGCGTCGATCTGGACAGTGTCTGCGGCGGTCGCGGTATATGTTCACGCTGCCAGGTGTCCCCCGGCCAGGGCGACTTCCCGAAATTCGGGGTGCATGTCGGCGCTGATGCCCTGTCGCCCTGGAACAAGGTCGAACAGCGCTACAAGGACAAGCGCGGCTTGCCTGACGGGCGGCGGCTGGGGTGCCAGGCCACCATCCAGCACGACGTGGTCATTGATGTGCCGCCGGAAAGCCAGGTACACAAACAGGTTGTGCGCAAACGCGCCGAGGCCCGCCAGATCACCCTCAATCCCGCGGTCAGGCTCTGCTATGTCGAGGTGGCCAGACCCGACATGCATGACCCCTCCGGTGATCTGGAGCGGCTGACTGCGGCACTTGCCGAACAGTGGAATGCCCAGGATGTCAGCATCGATTTCAGCCTGTTGCCAACGCTGCAACCCATATTGCGCAAGAACGACTGGTCCGTTACCGCGGCCCTGTATCAGCCCGATGCAACAACCCCTGCCCGGCTGGTCGCGCTCTGGCCGGGGCTGCATGACGCCGGGCTGTACGGGCTGGCGATCGATCTGGGTTCCACCACCATTGCCGCGCACCTGTGCAATCTGCAAAGCGGTGATGTGGTGGCCAGTGCCGGAATCATGAACCCGCAAATCCGCTTTGGCGAAGACCTGATGAGCCGGGTCAGCTATGCGATGATGAACGAAGGCGGCGCCAATGAAATGACCCGTGCCGTGCGCAGCGGGCTGAACAGCCTGATCGGCCAGATCACCGCCGAGGCCGGGATTGACGCCAGCCTGATCCTTGACACGGTTCTGGTCTGCAACCCGGTCATGCATCATCTGCTTTTGGGCATTGATCCCTATGAACTGGGTCAGGCGCCCTTTGCGCTGGCCACCGCCAATGCCCTGTCGCTGCAGGCGCGCGATCTTGATCTGGCGCTGCCTTCGGCCTCCGGGGTTTATATCCTGCCCTGCATTGCCGGCCATGTCGGTGCCGATGCGGCTGCGGTCACCCTCTCTGAAGCGCCCGAGAAATCGGATGATCTGCTGCTGCTGGTCGATGTCGGCACCAACGCCGAAATCCAGCTGGGCAACAAGACACGGGTGCTGGCCTGCTCCTCGCCCACCGGCCCGGCCTTTGAGGGGGCGCAGATCAGCGCCGGTCAGCGCGCCGCCCCCGGCGCCATCGAACGGGTGCGCATCGATCCCGTCACCAAGGAACCGCGGTTCCGGGTGATCGGCTGCGATATCTGGTCGGATGAGGATGGCTTCGCCGCGGCAACCGCCACAACCGGTGTGACCGGCATTTGCGGCTCGGGCATCATCGAACTGGTGGCGGAAATGCGCATGGCCGGGCTGGTTGATGCCTCGGGGCTGATCGGCACGGCCGAGCAGACCGGCAGCGCGCGCTGCTTTGCCGACGGCCGCACCCAGAGCTATCTGCTCTGGCAGGACGGTGACACCCGTATCACCGTCACCAACCGCGACATTCGCGAAATCCAGATGGCCAAGGCAGCACTCTATTCCGGGGCGCGCCTCCTGATGGATAAATTCGGCACCGACAACGTCGACCGGATCGTGCTGGCCGGGGCGTTCGGGGCGCATATTTCCCCCCTGCACGCCATGGTGCTGGGGATGATCCCGGATTGCCCGCTGGACAAGGTGACCTCGGCCGGCAACGCGGCTGGAACCGGCGCGCGCATCGCCCTGCTCAATCGCGCCGCCCGTGCGGAAATCGAAAAAACCGTGCGCCATATCGAAAAGATCGAAACCGCAATCGAGCCGCGGTTTCAGGAACATTTCGTCAATGCCTCCGCCATGCCCAATGCCGCCGACCCGTTCCCCATTCTGCGCAGCGTTCAACCCCTGCCCGAGGTCAGCTTCAACACAGGTGGCAGCGGCGACAGTACCGCTGGTGGCCGGCGCCGGCGCCGGCGGCGTTAGTTATGGCATGGTCGTGCCAAGGCACAGACCCATAAATACCCTGCGCCATGATGAACATCCCTTTCCAAATGGCCAAATATCCTCGCCGAAGGCATGAAACAGGCGGCGTCAAGCCGCCCGCCCCCTCCGTCACGGCACGACTTACGAGGGCGGGAGAAACCACCCGAACGCCCGAGACCCGGCACCCTAGCGCGATATCGCCTCAACCGCCTTGATCAGAACCGACGGCATATGAATCGAATCGTAAACCGGGATCACCTCCTTGCCGGTTTCAAACAGCCCGTAAACCGCCGTCTGGGCACAACGCACCGAATATTCCACCGTAAACACGCAATCCTTCGCAACCTCGGCAAACTGGCCGAGGAAGGCAAAATTGGTCGTGCCTTCGGGCAACACATCGGGCCGGTCACCGGGTTGGCGCGGCATGAACAGGCTGTCGATGAAGGGCATGGCCACCGGAATGCAGTTGACAAAGGCCCCCGATTGCATCAGCGGCGTCATCAGATCCTGTATTTTCAGGTGATACCACAACTCCTGCAACATTTCCTCGCCGGTACATTCCGACATTTTCTTCTTGACGAAATTGCCCTTGCGGTTCGGATACAGCCCATAGCCCCAGAATATCTTCTCGTCATCCGGCTGACTCGGGAAATGCGGCTGCCGGGCGATGACGATCGACATCAGCCAGTTGGAATCGGTCATGGTGACCAGCCCGCCGGTGCCATCGACATTGCCGGTGAAATTCTCCATATAATCGAGAAAGGCACTGCCTTTCATGGTCGCGGTAAACGAATACCACTCCTGCAGATCAATCGCATCGCTGAACACGCCGGGGTTGCCGAAATCCTTGTGTTTGCGGGCCACCTTTTCCCACAGTTTCCAGGCGCCGGAATCCGACTTTCCCTTCAGGACCGGCACCCGCGACCAACTGCCCAGATCGGTGCTTTCGACGATGGATCCGTTGGTCATGAATACATAGCCGTTCGCACCAACCTCGATTTCATCTTCGCGGCCGTTTTCATCGAGCGTGTGTAAAACCGTGGCGGTTTTCTGATCCGCAGACAAATCAAAATCTATATCCACCACCTGTGTGTTCTTGCGGAAATTTACCCCGCGCGCGCTCAGATAGCGCACCAGCGGCACCACCACGGAATCATACTGGTTGTATTTGGTGCGCATCACCCCGCGCAGATGTCCCAACCCGTCGACCAGATGGATGAACCGCTTCATGTAACGGCGCATTTCGGCAAGGCTGCTCCATTTCTGAAAGGCAAACATCGAGGTCCAGAGATACCAGAACACCGTGTCGAAAAATTCATGGGTAAACCAGTCTTCGATCCGCTTGTTGCCAAGCATGCTTTCCGGCGTGAACGTCAGCCGCAGCAATTCCGACTGGTCCCTGAGCGACAGCCCGTATGAGGACACATCCATGATCTTGCCGTCCTTCAGCAGGCGCGCATGTGCGTCGGAAACGAATTTCTTGTTGAAGGCAAAACTTTCCTCGGTGACCGAAACATCCGGATCCTCCAGCGAAGGAATATCCGACAGCAGATCCCAATAGCAGACATAATGTTCCTCATGCATCCGCCCGCCGCGCACGACAAACCCCTTGTCCGGCGTCCCCGCCCCGTCCAATGCGCCGCCCAGAACACTGTCCTGTTCCAGAATATGGATGTTTTCGCCCGGAACGTGTGCGTCATCCACAAGGTACTTGGCGCTGGCCAGCGAGGCGATACCACTGCCGACCAGATAAACCGTGGCGGATTCGGGGTTTTTGTTTTTTGTCGGTTTTGACATTGGCGCAACCTCTGTTTTGAAAAATGAGCAGCCGTTACCGGGTGGCCGTAAAACGCGGAACAAGCCAGCCTTGGCCGTGACGTCAGGGGGGCAGACCCTGCGGCAAGCCCCCCGATGCATTCACCTTACAGGAAAACCCTGTCAATTCAACGTGGCCGATCCGCCCGTCTCGGCGCTTTCTGGCCAAATGCCGGCTACGACCCCATGAACATTGACAAGAAAAACCCCCTCCGACAGTATTTCGGGGTGCAATCCATTATTGCACGGCTCAACTGCCACGCGGGCCCGACCGGGCAGCAAACAGGCGCGTATCGATATTGCAAGTCCCCCGGAACGGCGCGCACTCTGTGCCAGAACGCGAGAATAAAAACAAATTCCTGCTACAACTTCCGCGTGTCCGGCTGATTTGATCAACAGGAGGATACCATGCAACGCGCCATGTCATTTCTGGCAATTACCGCCTTTTCAACCGGGCAATTGCTTGCCCAGGGGGGCGAGGTTCCCAGCAATCTCGAAAAGCTGTCAAACTTTCAGACCACCGGGGTGACCGATTTCACCTTTGTCGACCAGGGGGGCGATTATGCTGCCGGAATCCGCAAGACCCTTGAGCGGATCACCCTGCCCGACGGGTTCAAGATCGAACTCTACGCCGTGGTGCCGGATGCCCGCCATATCGCCATCGGGCCGCAAGGCGTTGTCACCTTTGTTGGCACCCGCAAGGAAAAGGTCTGGTCGGTCACGGACCGCAACAAGGACCGTGTCGCCGATGAGGTAAAGGATTTTGCACCCTCGCTGCAATTCACCATTC
Source organism: Marinosulfonomonas sp. (assembly GCA_026984915.1). GTDB lineage: Bacteria > Pseudomonadota > Alphaproteobacteria > Rhodobacterales > Rhodobacteraceae > WFVA01. Next base: position 33,235 of record JALSRG010000066.1, read on the forward strand.
CCAACGGGCCGTGCTTTTCCAAGGACGGGTTTCTTTACATCGCCGAGCAAAACCGCGTCTTGCTGTTTCCGGCCGCCGAATATTTTTATGAAAGCCCGGATGTCGCCGCCTTTACCCTGGTGGCCAGGGGCGATCTGATCCCCGAAGCCGAGGAAAGCTACAACCACACCTCGCGGGTGTGCAAGATCGGGCCGGACGGCAAGATTTACATCTCGCTTGGCCAGCCGTTCAACGTCACCCCGCCTGACAAGGTTGCGCTCTATCAAAAGATTGGCATGGGCGGCATCATCCGGATGAATCTGGATGGCACCGGCCGCGAAGTCTATGCCACGGGCATCCGCAATTCCGTCGGCCATGATTTCAACCCGGAAACCGGAGACTTGTGGTTTACCGACAATCAGGTCGATGGCATGGGCGATGATATCCCGCCCGGCGAAATCAACCACCAGACGGCGGCGGGCCAGAATTTCGGCTTTCCGTGGTATGGTGGCGGCTCTGTGCGCACCACAGAATATGCCGGCGAGGAACCGCCCGCCGATGTGGTGTTCCCGGCGGTTGAAACCGTGGCGCATGGCGCCGATCTGGGCATGACCTTCTATTCGGGCAAGATGTTCCCGGCCAGATACAGGAACGCCATCTTTTCAGCGCAACACGGCTCGTGGAACCGGACAACGCCGGTTGGCGCGCGCGTCATGGTCACCTTTATTGATGCCGAGGGCAATGCCAGCACCGAACCCTTTGCCGAGGGCTGGATTGACGAAAATGGCGAATATCTGGGGCGGCCGGTGGATGTGGCGCAAATGCATGATGGCTCGCTTCTGGTGTCGGATGATCTGGCCGGTGCCCTGTACCGCATTTCATATGGCAACAACTGAATGATGCGCCTGATCGTCTTGCTGGGCGGGGTTTTCTTTGCCCAGATGGCCCTGTGCGCGCCGGATGCTGACCCGCAAAACGGTCGCCGTCTGGCGCGCCAGTGCAAGACCTGCCACGGCATTGATGGCGCCTCCACCATTCCGATAGCACCGCATATCGGGGGGGAATCCGCCACATATATTGCCCGCCAGCTCACACGGTTCCGGGACGGGGCGCGCGTTCATGAAATGATGAGCGTGGTGGCCAGCGCTCTGAGCGATGCCGACATCCGGGATCTGGCCGCCTGGTATGCGTCCATTCCGGTCAGCGCCAGCCTGCCCGATGCGGTTGCAAACTCCGGTGCGCCGCAAAAATGCGTGGCCTGTCACGGGGCCAACGGGCTGGCGGTTCATCCCGATGCACCCAATCTGGCCGGTGAATCGCTTGTCTATATCATGACCCAGCTCAAGGCTTTTCGCTCGGGCCGGCGTCAGCATCAAGCGATGAACAAAATCGCCGCCGGGTTGCGCGACGCGGAAATGCGGCAGGCCGCGCAATGGTTTGCCGCGATCACCTTTCGGGTCTCCCGCTGACTGGCCCGCGCGTGCCCCTGCCCGCCTGCATTCTTGGCTTGACGCAAGCGCCTGTGATGCCTATCCCTCGGGGCGCGCGCGGGTGTAGCTCAATGGTAGAGCAGCAGCTTCCCAAGCTGAATACGAGGGTTCGATTCCCTTCACCCGCTCCAGCCAACCAATCGCGCTATGTGTTTTTGCCATCTGTTTGCCGCAGGTAGGCCACCAGATTGCGGGTAGAGCCGTCCAGATCATCAGCCGGGGTTTCCCCCCTGATAACCGGGGCAAGGGCAACCGCCAGTTCCTTGCCCAGTTCCACGCCCCATTGATCAAAACTGTTGATCCCCAGAATCACCCCTTCGACAAACACGCGGTGTTCGTAAAGCGCGATGATCTGGCCCAGCATTTCAGGCGTCAGTTGCGGAAACATCAGTGTGGTTGACGGCCGGTTTCCGGCAAAAATGCGGTGGCCGGTCTGTTGTTCAAGCGCCGCACCGGCAAATCCCTTGTCCACCATCAACGCGCGGGCAGTGTCATATGATCGTCCCTTCATCAGGGCTTCGGATTGTGCCAGACAGTTGGCCAGAAGCAATGTGTGATGCGCGGCAAGATCGGGCTCATGGCCGCGGGCCGCTACCATGAATTCACACGGAACAACGTCGGTTCCCTGATGGATAAGCTGAAAAAAGGAATGCTGGCAGTTGGTGCCCGGCTCGCCCCAGACAACCGGGCCGGATGGCAGCTCCAGTTCTGTTCCCGCCATGGTCACGCTCTTGCCGTTGCTCTCCATTTCAAGCTGTTGCAGATAGGCCGGCAGGCGCGCCAGGCGCTGGCTGTAGGGTAAAACCGCGCGTGTCGGATAGCCGCAGATCTGCCGGTGCCATATGCCGACCAGCGCCAGCATGACCGGCATGTTATCCAGAAGCTCTGCACTGCGGAAATGCGCGTCCATCGCGGCGCCGCCGTGCAGAAACCGGTGAAAATTCGTCGGCCCGATCGCCAGCATCAGTGAAAGGCCAATCGGGCCCCACAGCGAATATCGGCCGCCAACCCAGTCCGCAAACCCGAAAACCCGTTCGGCCGGAATGCCGAATTCCGCAGCCTTTTCGGTGGCCGAGGACAGGGCGACAAACTGCGCTGCAGGCGCGGCAACGGCAGCGGCCATCCAGGCCTTTGCTGTCCGGGCATTGGTCATGGTTTCGAGGGTGGTGAAGGTTTTCGAGGCAACAATCACCAGCGTTGTCGTCGGGTCAAGCCCGCGCAACGTGTCGGCAATATGGGCACCATCGACATTGGAAACGAAATGCGTGCGCGGCCCGTCGTGATAGGGGGCCAGGGCCGGAACAGCCATGGCCGGCCCCAGGTCGGAACCGCCGATGCCGATGTTGACAACATCGCTGATCTTGCCGCCCTGCCCCTTGAACGTGCCGCTGCGCACCGCTGTGGCGAACCTGTCCATTCGCGTCAGCGTGGCCTGCACACCGCGGACAATATCCACACCATCCACCTGTAAAACCGCGTCCTTGGGCAGGCGCAGGGCCCAATGCATGACGGCGCGCCCCTCGGTGCTGTTGACCGGCGCGCCCGAGAACAGTTTTTCGCGCTGCCTGACCACCCCCGAACTTCGGGCCAGATCCAGCAGGACGGCGCGTGTCTCCCTGTCAATGTTGGTTTTTGCGTAATCGAACAGCATGTCAAGCGCGGCAACAGAAAACGCCGGTCCGCGCGCCGGGTCGTCGTCAAACAGCTGCGTTATGCGCCGGGGATTTGCCATTCTGGCCCGTGCTTCCAATTCTTTCCAAACCGCGGCCGAATTCATGGAGCCCAAAACACCTCTGCCTGATCCAGCACAATATTGACTGGGGCGGTCAGCGGATCACCGCCTTCCTCCGCCAGCCCCAGCGCGGCACGCTTGGCCTCGCCGGTGATCACCAGACAGGTGCTGTAGGCGTCCCGCAAAACCGGCGCTGTCAGGGTGACGCGCGGCTCTTTTATATCGGGGGCGCGCATGGGCAGCAAAATCGGCGCATCCGGTGCCAGGGCGCGTTCAAGGTTGTCCGCCCCCGGAAAAAGCGAGGCAATATGCATGTCCTTGCCCATGCCCAGCAACAACAGGTCGATGGGCAGGTGCCGGCCGATTTCCATCGCCAGATCCGGCAGCGCATCTTCCGGCTGCGGGGCCTCCCTGTACATCGGCAGAAAGCTTGCCGCCGCCGCCTTGTCGCGCAGCAAATGGGCCTTGACCAGTGCGGTGTTGGAACGCGGCGAGCTTTCCGGCACCCAGCGTTCATCCGTCAGCATGACATCGACCCTGCCCCATTCCAGATCCACCGCGCAAAGATCGTCGAAAATCGGCGCCGGGGTGGTGCCGCCGGGTACCGCAAATGTTACCCGGTCCTTTTGTCTGAGCTGTTCGCGCAGCCGGCGCGCCAGAATGCGTGCCAGGTCGAGTGTCAACAGTTCGCTGTCAGCATATTCATTAAAGATCATCGGATATCTCCCGCCAGCGCCGGCCCTTGCGATGCATCAGCATCAAAGCATCTTCCGGCCCGGAACTGAAGGGGTCATATGGCAATGGCAGGTCGCCACGCTCTTCCCAGCCATTGATGATCGGGTCGGTCCAGGCCCAGGCGGCTTCCACTTCGTCGCCGCGCATGAACAGCGTCTGGTTGCCGCGGATCACGTCCATGATCAGCCGTTCATAGGCGTCGGGGATATCCGCCCCCTCTTCGCCAAGCGCTTCGGCAAAGCTCATGTCCAGCGGCACCTCGATCAGCCGCATGCCGCCCGGCCCCGGCTCCTTGATCGTCACATTCAGCACCATGCCTTCATTCGGTTGCAGCCGGATCACCAGAACATTGCCGCTGCGCGCCTCCTGCCGGCCGAAGATCGAATGCGGCGGATCCTTGAACATGATGGCAATCTCGCTTTCGCGGGCCCGCAACCTCTTGCCGGTGCGCAGATAAAACGGCGTGCCGGTCCAGCGCCAGTTGGAAACATGAACCTCCATGGCGACAAAACTTTCGGTGGTCGAATCCGGGTTGCCCACATCTTCCTGATACGAGGGAATATCGCCTTCGCGCCGGTATTGGCCACGCACCAGATCCTCGGGCGCAACCGGATCAAGCGCGCGGATCACCTTCAGCTTTTCGTCGCGCACCGCATCGGAATCAAATACCGAGGGCGGCTCCATCGCGATCAGACACAAAAGCTGCATCATATGGTTTTGCACCATGTCGCGCATGGCGCCGGCCTTGTCGTAATAGCCGCCGCGGCCCGCCACCCCCACGGTTTCGGCCACGGTGATCTGGATATGATCGACGTATTGCGCATTCCACAGCGGCTCGAACAGGATATTGCCGAACCGCACCGCCATCAGGTTTTGCACGGTCTCCTTGCCCAGATAGTGATCAATCCGGTAGATGTGCCGCTCGTCAAAGCTTTGCGCCAGAACGCTGTTCAGTTCGCGGGCGCTTTTCAGATCATGGCCAAACGGTTTTTCCACCACGATGCGCGCCTCCGCATCGGTAATCTTGTATTGGTGCAGGTGCTGCGCCAATGCAGCAAACAACCCCGGCCCGACCGAGAAATAAAAGGCCCGGATCACCCCCTTGCGCACGGATTTGGCCAGCTCTTTCCAGCCGACAGTCCCGGTTGCATCCAGCCTGATATAGCTGATTTTCTGCAAGAAACGGTCTATCATTTCGGGGTCGCGTTTGCGCTTGGCGACAAATTCCTCCAGCGCGGCGCGCACCAGTTCCCGGTAAGAGCGGTCATCAAGTTCGGCGCGCGCGCAGCCGATCACCCGCGCGTCCTCGGGCATCTGCCCGTCGCGATAGCGCCGGTACAGGCTGGGCAATATCTTGCGCCGGGCCAGATCACCGGTTCCGCCGAAAATGACCAGGTCAAACGGATCAACCGGAATTACACGTGATGCCATGCCATCAACCTTCTGTTTTTCGCCCCATGACCGGGTCGATATGTTAACGCTAACGCTATCTGCGTAAATGCCGAATTCCGCAAAGTCTAGCACGCTCCCGAAACATCACAACTCTGTCAGCCAACCATCGCAGGCTTTTCTTTGGGTTCAAGCCCCTTTAGCTGTAAGCAAACAAAAGAATACAACGAGGCAATCGATGAAAGACCAGCTTTCCGGGCGCGCCAATTCAGGCAAGTTCATGAACCCGCGATACACCGCAGACGGCAGCCGGCGGGCCCGTGTTGCGCTGGCCGGTGTTGAAACCCTCTGGTTCAATACCGGGACCCTGTGCAATATCGAATGCGTCAATTGCTATATCGAATCTTCGCCAACCAATGACAGCCTCGTCTACCTGACCGCGGACGAGGTCACCGGCTACCTTGACCAGATCAGGGCCAGAAACTGGCCGACCGCCGAAATCGGCTTTACCGGCGGTGAGCCTTATATGAATCCGGAGATGAATGAGATGTGCCGCCGCGCCCTGACGCGGGGCTATCGGGTTCTGGTTCTCACCAATGCGATGCGCCCGATGATGCGCGCCTCGGTTCAGGCCGGCATTCAGGCGCTGGTCCGGGAATTTGGCGCGCAGATCACATTCCGGGTTTCACTGGACCACTGGAACGGGGATCATCATGATGCGATGCGTGGTGCCGGCAGTTTTCAGCGCACGCTTGAGGGCATGTGCTGGCTGCGCGATATCGGCGCCCGCCTGGCCGTGGCCGGACGGATGATCTGGGATGAAACCGAAAGCCAGGCCCGCAACGGCTTTGCCCGCCTGTTTGAACAGCTCGACATGAACATTGACGCCCAAGACCCTGCCATGACAGTACTTTTCCCCGAGATGGACGAAAGCGTTGAAGTGCCGGAAATCACCACAGCCTGCTGGGACATTCTGGGAAAATCCCCCAGGGATGTCATGTGCGCCACCTCGCGCATGGTGGTGAAACGCCGCGGCGCGGATCAGCCGGTGGTGCTGGCCTGTACGCTGCTGCCTTACAATCCGGAATTTGAGCTGGGCACCACCCTCGCTGACGCCGAAGGCGAGGTTGCGCTGAACCATCCCCATTGCGCGAAATTCTGCGTGCTGGGCGGCGCCAGTTGCTCGGCCTGACAAGTGGCAAAACCAGGGCTGTTGTCAGGCGTGGCAGCGCGCCCATACGGAATCCATACAAAATCCATACGTTTTCCATACGGCCCGTTCCGCCCCAGGTCCGGATTTTCACCCGCTTGAATCCTCCCCGGTGTTGCAGGAACTTGCGCCGGTCAGGCATCCAGTTCCGCATCCCAATAGAGAAAATCAACCCAGCTTTCATGCAGGAAATTCGGCGGAAACTTGCGTCCGGCATTGCGCAGGGCTTCTGCCGATGGCCGGCAGGGTTTGCGGTTCAGGCTCATACGGGCCTGACGCAGTGATCGCGCCCCTTTCTGAAGATTGCAGGGGGAGCAGGCCGCCACGACATTTTCCCAACTGGTTTTGCCGCCCCTTGAACGCGGCACCACATGATCAAAGGTCAGATCACAGGACGAACCGCAATACTGACAGCGGAATTCGTCGCGCAGAAACAGGTTGAACCGGGTAAAGGCCACACGCTTTTGCGGCCGGATATATTCCCGCAGCACCACCACCGAGGGAATGCGGATTTCGGTTGACGGGCTGTGCACCACCTCATCGTATTCGGCCAGTATGTCGACCCGGTTCAGCCAGGCTGCCTTGATCGCATCCTGCCAGCACCATAGCGACAGCGGATAATAGGACAGTGGCCGGTAATCGGCATTCAGAACCAGCGCCGGATGTTGTTTCAGCCCCCCCGGTGCGCGGGTAAACTCTGTTCTGAAATCGCCGTCCATCCCTGCACCACCATCAGTAACCGCAACAAACCTCATGTCTGGACTATATATAGGGACAAAAACCGCGCAACCCCCATGATTTGCGATTTTTCGGCCGCATTTTGCCGGCAACAAGAAACCGGACCGGCGCCGGTCCCCCTGCCTTGGCCATGCCAGAACAGAAAGCATCGGCGCGGGGGTGTTGTGGCGCCTCCGGGCGGTTATTTCACATGAAAAAACACAAGTTACCTTCTGTATTTACAGGATAATATCAGCCTGTCAGGCCTGCGGCAGATGGTCCTTGATGAAATTCAGCGCCGCCCCCAGCCCATCCGGTGCAATGCCGTGGCCGGTTCCCTTGCTGATATGGGTATACACCTCAAACCCGGCGTCAACCAGCGCGTCGGCGGTTTCTGGCAGCGCCTGCAGCGGGACGACATCGTCTTCGTCCCCGTGTACCAGCAGAATCGGCGGCCGGCTCCTGACCGCGTTCCTGAGCCGCTCCGGCGCCAGAAGCCGGCCGGAAAATCCGACGATACAGGCAACCGGTTCCGGGCGGCGCGGGGCCACATGCAAAGCCATCATCGTACCTTGGGAAAAGCCGAACAGAACCATGCGATCCGCCGTCAGCCCCTCGTCTTTCAACACTTTATCGAGAAACGCATTCAGATCATCGGAAGCACGCCGCATGCCGTCCTTGGCGGCCTGTTCGCTCGAGCCATCTATCCATGGAATCGGAAACCACTGGTAGCCGGCCGGACCAGCGGCCGGGCATTTTTCCGGCGCGTCCGGAGCAATGAAAACGGTATCGGGCAGATGTGGTGCCAGCGGGTCGGCCAGCCCCAGCAGATCGGCGCCGTTGGCGCCATACCCGTGCAGAAAAACCACGACCGAGGTCCCTTTTCCGGATTTTGCCTCAATGCGCTGGAATTCAAGCGCGCGGATCTTGTCAGTGCTCATCTTATGCCCTCTCGCATTTTCACCTGCCGGTAATAAGACCAAAGCAGCCGCGCCGCAACGCCCCGCCAGGGCGACCATGCGGCCGCCATTTGCCGGATATTCGCCTCGGTCGGGCGCTCGGGCAGCCCGAACAACAGCTTTGCCGCCTCTTGCAGGGCCAGATCGCCGGCGGCAAACACATCGGCCCGTCCCAATGAAAACATGGCGTAGATTTCCGCTGTCCAGCGTCCGATCCCCGGCACCTCGATCAGCGTTTCGATCACGGATTCGGTCGGCGCCCGCCTGAGCGCGGCATAATTGATGCGCGCGGCGGCCAAGGCCTTGGCATAGCGGATTTTCGGGCGGCTCAGCCCGCAGGCGCGCAACTGCTCTTCCTCCGCCCGGATGACATTGCGCGGCCCGATCAGGCCGGCCGCCTTCAGGCGCCGCCAGATGGCATCGGCAGCCGCCACAGAAATCTGCTGGCTGACGATGGCATCCAGCAGGGCGGTGAATCCATCCTTGCGCAGCCGCAGCGGCAATGGGCCGGTAAGGGCCAGCGCTGCGGCAAAGCGCGGTTCCCGCGCGGCCAGCCAGTCGGCCCCTTCGGCGATACAGGCCTCAGAGGTGATGACACGCCCGACAGCGGATTGGTCTGTCATAGCAGGTCCTCCACCCATTGCAGGGCGGCCTTGACGCTGGCAACCCTTTTTGCGCCGGCGGGCGGCGGCGGACGGTTGATCATCAGAACGGGCAGGCCAAGCCTGCGCGCTGCCTCCAGCTTGGTCCGGCTCAACTCTCCACCGGCATTCTTGACCACCAGCCAGTCGATTTTGCGGCGGGTAAACAGCTCCACCTCCTGTTCGACCGAAAAAGGCGGGCGCCCAACCAGATATTCGCCGTTTTCAAACGGGAAGGCGTGCCGGGGCGTGTCAATCCGGCGGCAGATCAGGGTCCGCCCCGCCAGATTGGCATAGCGCATCAGGGTTTGCCGCCCGGTTCCCAGAAACACCGTCGCCCCTTTCGGGATATAATCCACGGCCTCACTTTCGTTGTCGATGAAAATCCAGTTGTCCCCGCTCTGCGGCACCCACTCCGGGCGCAAGACCTGCAAATAGGGAAGCTTGCGGTTGCGGCAAACATCGGCGGTACGCCGGCTGATCCGCCCGGCAAACGGATGGGTTGCATCCAGTACCGCGGCGATTTCTTCTGCTTCAAGGAAAGCCTCAAACCCGACGCGGCCGCCAAACCCGCCGACCCGGGTCGGGATTTCCAGATCAAGCGGCTCGCGTGTTGTCCCGGCCAGGGATGCGACAGGGTCTAGCCCTTCCATCGTGGAAAAATGCTGCGCCAGCCGCCGTGCCTCACCCGATCCAGCCAATAGTAACAGCTTCATCAACCCGCCCTCGCGATAATATTTCCGGCACGATCAACAACAATGATATCCGGCTGCACCGGTGCCGACTGCAGGTGTTTCCTGACCTGTCCCAAGGCTTCTTCCGCAATGGTTTTTGCCAAATTATCACCTGATATTTCAAAGGCTTCCAGTACAGTATTCACCTTTTCAAGCCGCGGATCACCGACCAGTTCGGCCAAAGCGGCAAAATCAACCTGAGTGCGGGCGGAATGCAAATCCATCGCACCCTGGGCCAGTTTCGCCAGTTTTCCGATTCCGCCACCAATGGTCAGGCGCGGCACCGGGTGGCGCCGCAGATATTTCAGCAATCCACCGGCAAAATCTCCCATGTCCAGCATTGCCCCCTCCGACAGATCATAAAATGCGCGCACGGCTTTTTCGCTGGTTGAGCCGGTGCAGCCTGCCACATGTTCCAGCCCGCTGGCCCGCGCCACATCCACCCCCCTGTGGATCGAAGCGATCCAGGCGGCACAGGAAAATGGCCGCACGATACCGGTGGTGCCGAGGATGGATAACCCGCCTTTGATCCCCAGTCGCGGATTCCAGGTCTTTTCAGCTATCGCTTCACCGGAAGGAATGGAAATGAAAACTGTAATATTGTTTGTTTTACAATAATTTGCCGCCTGTTCCTCAACCACTTTTACGATCATCTCCCGTGGCATCGGGTTAATCGCCGGCTCACCAACCGGCACCGGCAGGCCGGGCTTTGTGACGATGCCGACACCTTTGCCGGCGCGAAACTGCACCCCGCCTTGTGATGGCTCAACCCGGACCCGTATCTCGCAGCCATGCGTGACATCGGGATCATCCCCGGCATCCTTCACAATACCGGCCTCGGCCCAGCCCGCGCCCCTCAGCGGATTGACAACATCGAATTCCGGCGCCTCGCCGCGCGGCAGCGTGATCTGGACCCGGTCCGGAAACGCGCCATTCCACAGGCCTTCCAGCGCCGCTTTGGCAGCGGCGGCGGCACAGGCGCCGGTTGTCCATCCCCGGCGCAGTTTATCTGTGGGTTCATGGCTCATCCGGATGACTATAGGCATAAGCAGGCGGGGCGCCAATCAAACATTGTGGTCATTTCCGGTCTTTTCGCCCGACGAGGTTCACGCCATAAGAAGGCATGAGCGATTCCATCCCCCTTCCCGCCCTGCCCGAAGGCGAAATCTGGCCACGAATGCAGCCCGGCTGGGTGTGGCTGTGCGGTGCCGGACCAGGAGACGCGGGCCTCATGACGCTGCACGCTGTGAACGCCCTGCGTCAGGCCGATGTGATCGTTTATGATGCGCTGGTGCAAACCGGCATTCTGGACTGGGCCCGCCCCACGGCCGAGAAGCTCTATGCCGGCAAGCGCGGCGGCAAACCGTCGGCAAAGCAGGCAGATATTTCGCTGCGTCTGGTGGACATGGCCAAGGCCGGCAAGCGTGTGCTGCGGCTGAAAGGCGGCGATCCTTTCGTTTTCGGCCGTGGCGGCGAAGAAGGCGAAACCCTGCTGAAACATGGCGTCCCGTTTCGCATCATTCCCGGCATCACCGCCGGCATCGGTGGTCTGGCCTATGCCGGGATACCGGTCACACACCGCATGGTGAACCAGTCTGTCACCTTTGTCACCGGCCATGACAAGAACGGATCAGCCCCCGGCGCGCTTGACTGGTCTGCCATTTCCCGTGGATCACAAGTGATCGTTATCTATATGGGAATGAAACATATTTCGCAAATCACCAGTGCCCTGATTGCTGCCGGAAGGGCTATGAGCGAACCTGTTGCGGTGATCACCGACGCGACCACGCCCGACCAGAAAGTTCTTGAATCAACCCTTGGAACTGTCACGCGCGATCTTGCGGCCTCGGGTATGCAGCCGCCGGCCATCATCTGCGTTGGCGCGAATGTGCCGCTGCGGGCCTCCCTGAACTGGTTCGGGCATGAATAGCGGGTTGATTCTGGCAGCCCCATCCTCGGGGGCCGGCAAGACCACCCTGACACTGGGCCTGTTGCGGGCTCTGGCGCAACAGGGGCATGCGGTGCGCGGCGCCAAATCCGGGCCGGACTACATTGATCCGCGGTTTCACGCGGCGGCCTGTGGCGTGGCCTGCCTCAATCTTGATGCCTGGGCCATGTCGGCCGGTCGCATCCGGTCGCTGGCTGCCGGCCGGGGGCTGTTGCTGATCGAGGGGGCGATGGGGTTGTTTGATGGGGCGCCCCCCGACGGCAAAGGCGCCACGGCTGATCTGGCCCGATTGCTGGACCTGCCCGTGGTACTGGTGGTCGATGCCGCGCATATGGCGCAATCGGTGGCGCCGCTGGTTTCCGGTTTCGCCCACCATGACAAGTCGGTCGATGTGGCCGGAGTCATCCTTAACAACATTGGCTCAGACCGACATGAGGAAATGCTGCGCAATGCATTGCAAAATATTGGAATTCCGGTCCTGGGGGCTGTCCGCCGACAGGCCGGTCTGACGCATCCTTCGCGGCACCTGGGGCTGGTTCAGGCCAGCGAACACCCTGACCTTGAGTCCTATCTGAACCGGGCAGCCACCGCGGTTGCCGAATCTGTTGACCTGTCGGCGCTGATTGCCCTGGCCCGGCCCTTGCCGGCCACCGGACAGGTGGCAACCCTGCCCCCGCCGGCGCAACGCATTTCCATCGCCCGGGACGCGGCCTTTGCCTTTGCCTATCCGCATTTGCTGAAGGACTGGCGCAAGGCCGGGGCCGAGATTGCCTTCTTTTCGCCCCTGGCCGATGAACCTGCCCCCGAGGCCGATATGATCTTCCTTCCGGGCGGTTATCCGGAACTTCATGCCGAACGTCTCTCACAGGCGCATGAATTTCGCGGCTCTATCATCAAGAATGCCTCGCAAGGCGCTGTTATATATGGAGAATGCGGCGGATATATGGTGCTGGGGGACAGCCTGACCGATGCCAGTGGAAGACGGCATGGCATGTTGGGCCTGCTGCCGCTGGAAACCTCCTTTGCGCAACGAAAGCTGCATTTGGGCTATCGGCATCTGCACGCGGACCACGGGCCGTTTCAGGGCGCTTTCGCCGGGCACGAATTTCATTATGCCACCAGCTTGCGCGCCGAGGGGCCAGCGCTGTTTCAGGCCCGTAACGCCGAAGGGATCAGCCTGCCCGATATGGGGCTGCGGCAGGGCAGCGTCTGTGGCTCTTTTGCACATTTGATCGATCGGGCATAACAAGACGCATACAGGGGTTTTCGTCGCCGCATTTCCCCGTTAGAGGAAACAGCATGACAGAACTCCATCCCTCGCCAGAGATCGCGCCAAGAGACAGCCGCAGCCTGCGCAATGTGGCGGTGCTGGTCTTTGCCCAGGCGTTTCTCGGCTCACAGATGCCAATGATCTTCATTCTCGGGGGACTGGCCGGGCTGTCGCTGGCTCCGAACAAATGTCTGGCCACGCTGCCAATCTCGCTGATCATTCTGGGCTCGGTTCTGTCGGCCACACCGCTTTCGGCCTTCATGCAGCGTTTTGGCCGCAGGGCCGGGTTCATGCTGGGCACCATGATGGGGGCGACCGGGGCCAGCATTGCCGCCTATGGAATATATACGCAATCCTTCGGGCTGTTTCTGCTCGGCTCGCTGTTTACCGGCAGCTATATGTCGGCGCAGGGGTTTTACCGGTTTGCTGCCGCCGATACTGCAACCGAGGCTTTTCGCCCCAAGGCGATTTCCTTTGTACTGGCCGGCGGGCTGGTTGCCGCCATTATCGGGCCGCAACTGGTCAAGGCCACCAGCCAGGCGCTGGTCATCCCGTTTCTGGGAACCTATCTGACGGTCATTGTCATCAATCTGCTCGGCTCACTGGTGTTCCTGCTGCTCGACATTCCGAAACCGGCCCCGGTAACCAGGGAAACCCCGCAGGGACGCAGCCGGCTGGAGCTTTTGAAAACCCCGCGCGTAGCCGTTGCCATCATTTGCGCAATGGTCAGCTATTCGCTGATGAATCTGGTGATGACATCAACACCACTGGCGGTTGTCGGCTGCGGCTATCAGCAGGCGGACGCGGCCGATATCGTTTCCGCGCATGTGCTTGCGATGTATGTCCCGTCGTTTTTCACCGGTTTTTTCATATCCAGGTTCGGGACAGAACGCATTGTTGCCATCGGGCTTGCCATACTGGCTGCGGCGGGCGTGGTCGCCCTGACCGGGGTTCAGTTGGGCACCTTTTTTGCAGCACTCGTGCTGCTCGGGGTTGGTTGGAACTTCGGTTTTATCGGCGCCACGACCATGCTTGCATCCGCCTACAGGCCCGAGGAAAGACTGCGGGTGCAGGGCCTCAATGACATGATCGTCTTTGGCGGCGTGACGCTGGCCTCGCTGGCCTCGGGCGGGCTGATGAATTGCTCGGGCGGCAGTGCCCGTGAAGGTTGGCAGGCGGTCAATATGGCAATGGTGCCGTTTCTGGTACTGGCCGGGGCGGCGCTGATCTGGCTGGTGCTAAGGCCGCAACAGGACTAGGTGTTT
>JALSRG010000067.1 GCA_026984915.1 Marinosulfonomonas sp.
TTTGCGGCGCTTGGCAAAACCCAACAGGCCGATTGCGCCCGCCAGAAGCGGCAGCCCCGCCGGCAATGGTACAGGTGCCACAACATTTTCCGTGATGCCTGCATATGTCACATCACCCTGTGAATAGTTGTAAAAGCCGAAGCCGCCGTCACTGAAACTGCCCGATTGGGAAATTTCCAGTGCGCCATTGACATAGACCTGGATCAGCGACGCGGTGAATACCAGCTTGAACGTGTAATCGGTCAGATCAGACCAGCCGGTGGCCCCGAGAGAAGTGCCGCGCGCGACTTCGCTGACAACACCCTGATGGCCCCAGAAATCGGCTTCGGTGGTTGTTGCGCCGGTTACATGGCTGAGCGCCAGCCCCGCCGGAGCGGTCGTGCCCGCATAATTCTGTGTGCCCTGTTTCCAGTCGACCAGCCAATAGTCTACGGAGGATGCGGAGCCGTCCATTTCACCGGCATCAAAACCAAGCACGAAACCGATAAAATCGTCATCCGAGGCGGTATTGACCCGGATCGAGCCGCTTAGCGCGGTTCCCTGAGAGGTGGCGGAGCCATTCGAAAACACGCCAACCCGGCTGTTTACCGTCTGCGTCACCGAATTGTTGTCTGGTGCCAGGCTCCAGTTGGCGGCACCCTGAGCACCGGGGCCGATTTCTGCGCTCCATGTGGACAGATTGACCGGAACCGCCTGTGCCGCTCCGGCAAAAAATACGAAAGCCACCCCTGATAGCGAAAACTTGTTCATGATCGAAATCCCTTGCTTGTTAATCCTGAACGGAAACTTTTTACTTCCGGCTCCCCTTATATTACGGAATTTCCCCAACGTCCAAGCATTTCGGCCCGGCGCTGTGGGCTGTTTCCCCAAGAGAGGCAATCTCCGCCTTGCTCCCCGTTATTGCAGAAACTGGACACAATGTCGACACAATGCGGCAGCACAGACAATTGAACGCACAAGCCTTTATTCAAATCTGGTGTAGCGTTAAACAAGCCGGGTTCCCGCCCATATGAAGGCAGCCAGATGTTAGACCGCCACTTGCGTCCCATCATTGACCGTTCGCTCGCCCGGCTGGCGCAGAGGCTTGCCGATCGGGGCGTTGGCGCCGACATGCTGACCGGGGCCGGGTTGGCCACAGGGTTGCTTGCCGCCGTTTGTGTCGGGATTGGCTGGTTTTCTGCCGCGTTGGTTCTGGGGCTTCTTTCGCGCCTGCTGGATGGGTTGGATGGCGCAGTGGCCCGCCTGACCCGCCCCGGCCCGTTGGGTGGCTATCTCGATATTCTGGCTGATTTCACCTTTTATGCGGCGCTGCCCTTTGGGTTTGCGGTTTTTGATCCAATGGGAAATGCGCTGCCTGCAGCCGCCCTGCTGGCCAGTTTTTTTGTCAACGCCGCCAGCTTTCTGGGCTTTGCAATACTTGCCGAGCAATACGGCCAGAAAACAGATGTGAATGGTAAAAAATCCCATTTTCACGCAACCGGGCTGATCGAGGGCACGGAAACCATCGCGTTTTTCACGCTCTGTCTGCTGTGGCCAAACCTGTTTGCCTGGCTTGCCCCTGTTTTCGCGGTGCTGACCCTCTGGACCGTATTCAGACGAACCTGCATTGCATGGAACGCCTTTCACGACAACTAGCGGCCGCAATCGTTTTGGCTATCCGTCTGCCCTGATGGCCGCGTTTTTCGGATCATAGGGGCTGTCTTCCACCACTTCGGCATCCCAGAGGTCGCGCAACATGCGAACTTTCAGCTTTGTGCCGGGTTTGGCCAGATCAGGTGGGACATAGCCCATGGCGATGGATTTGCCAAAGGCCACCGAATAGCCCCCCGAAGTCAGGCGGCCGACGCGGATGTCGCCGTCATAGAGCGCCTCGCGCCCCCAGGGATCGGTGTCATCAGGGCCATCCACCAGCAGGGTGACACATTTGCTGCGGATACCGCATTCCAGCATCGCCGCCTTGCCGTGGAAATCCTTGTCCAGATCAACGAACCGGTCCAGCCCAGCCTCAAGCGGGGTAGCATCACGGCCAAGTTCGGTGCCGAAGGCGCGATAGGATTTTTCCTGCCGCAGCCAGTTTTGCGCCCGCGCGCCCACCAGTTTCATCCCGTGCTTTTCACCGGCCTCGATCAGCAGATCCCATAGATAATTCTGCATCTCGATCGGGTGGTGCAGCTCCCAGCCCAACTCTCCGGTATAGGCGACGCGCACCGCCACCACCGGGCACATGCCAAGCTCGATCCGGTGCAGGCTCAGCCACGGGAAACGTTTGTTTGAAAGCGCCGTATCCGGGTCGGCATCACGGATCACCTCATTCAGAACGGCGCGGGATTTCGGCCCGGCGATGGCAAAAACCCCGTAGCGGGTCGTCCAGTCCTCGACATTGATACGGCCAAACTCCGGCTCCTTGTCGATCACGGATTTCAGCAGATTGTCGCGATCATAGGCGTGCCAGGCCCCGGCCGAGATCAGCACAAACCGGTCCTCGGCCTCGCGCAGGATGGTGTATTCGGTGCGCGTGGTGCCAGCGTCGGTCAACGCGTAGGTCAGGTTGATACGCCCGACGCGCGGCAGCTTGTTGGTGGTGAACCAGTCCAGAAATGCTGCCGCGCCGGGGCCGTGGACCACGTGCTTTGCAAAAGCGGTGGCGTCGATCAGGCCGACGCCGTTGCGGATCGCCTCGGCCTCGTCGCGGGCATATTCCCACCAGCCGCCACGGCGAAAGCTGCGCGCGGCCTTGTCGTCAAACCCTTGCGGCGCATAGTAATTCGGCCGCTCCCAGCCGTTGACCTGGCCGAACTGTGCCCCGGCGGCCTTCTGGCGGTCATAGGCGGGCGAGGTGCGCAGGGGCCGGCAGGCGGGACGTTCCTCATCCGGGAAGTGCAGTTCATAAACGTGGTCATAGGCTTCTTCGTTCTTGCGGGCGGCGTATTCGGTTGTCATCCAGCTGCCGTAGCGTTTCGGGTCAAGGGAGGCCATGTCGATCTCGGCCTCGCCCTCGACCATCATCTGCGCCAGATAATAGCCCGCGCCGCCAGCGGCGGTGATGCCAAAGCTGAAGCCCTCGGCCAGCCACATGTTGCGCAACCCCGGCGCCGGGCCGATCAGCGGGTTGCCATCGGGCGTATAGCAGATCGGACCGTTGAAATCGTCCTTCAGCCCGACGGTTTCACTGCTGGGAATACGGTGGATGAACGACATGTATTCCTCTTCGATCCGCTCCAGATCGAGTGGAAAGAGATCAGCGCGGAATGTGTCGGGAACCCCATATTTGAACCGCGCCGGCGCGCCTTTCTCGTAAGGACCGAGAATCCAGCCGCCACGTTCCTCGCGTACATACCATTTGGCATCGGCATCGCGCAGAACCGGATGTTCGGGGTGGGTCTTGCGGAATTCCACCAGCGCCGGATCGGGTTCGGTGACGATATACTGATGCTCGACCGGGATCGCCGGAATTTTCAGCCCCAGCAGGCGGGCGGTGCGCTGGGCATGGTTGCCGGTGGCGGTGACCACATGTTCGGCATGAATTTCAAAGCTTTCCTCGGTGGGAACCAGATTGCCGCCCTTTTCCGCCATCACATGGCCACGCACGATCCATTCGCTACCGGTCCATTCATAGGAATCAACCTGGCGTTTGCGGATGATTTCAACGCCGCGCTGTCGGGCACCTTTTGCCATGGCCATGGTCACATCAGCAGGGTTTATGTAGCCGTCGGTCGGGTGATAGATCGCGCCCAGCAAATCCTCGGTACGGACCAGCGGCCAGCGGTTCTTGATGTCGGCAGGTGTCAGCCATTCAAACGGTACACCGCAGGTTTCGGCGGTGGTGGCATAGAGCATATATTCGTCCATGCGCGCCTGACTTTGGGCCATGCGCAGGTTGCCGACCACGCTGAAGCCGGCATTCAGCCCGGTTTCCGCCTCCAGCGTTTTATAGAATTTGATCGAGTAGTCGTGGATATGGGTGGTGGCATAGCTCATGTTGAAATACGGCAAAAGGCCGGCCGCGTGCCAGGTAGAGCCACTGGTCAGTTCATCCCGTTCCAGCAGCACCACATCCTTCCAGCCTGCAAGCGCCAGATGATAGGCAACCGAGGCACCCACGGCACCTCCGCCAACGATCAAGGCTCTGACATGCGTTTTCATGATGGCGACTCCCTGCAGTTCCGCTGAGGTATTCATGCCGGATCCAGCCGATGATGGTCAAACTCCAGCCGACTGGAAATGGGGAAAAAACGACATGAGAGCCGGCAGATGCAAAGCCGCGCTGATCGGATTCATTCAAGAAGAGAACACAGGGTATGCAACCGGACGGACGGGCATCGGGTGTATTTCCGGCTGGTTTGTCCCTAGGGCGTAGACCTATAAACCCTGCGCCAGCCGATCCCGGCCATGCGCGCTGGTATGTATGAAATCCATACGTTTTCCATACGTTTTCCATATCGTCAATTTCGCCGCTACAGCATCCCCGGCACGACCTGATCGGGGGGGCGGTGGCCGTCGGCAAATGTCTTGATGTTGATGATCACTTTCTCGCCCATCTCGTTTCGTCCCTCAACGGTTGCGCTGCCCATATGCGGCAACAGAACCACGTTTTTCAGTTCACGAAGACGGGGGTTGATTTCGGCGCCCCGCTCAAAGACATCCAACCCTGCACCGGCGATCTCACCCGCGCGCAGCATGCGGGTCAGAGCATTTTCATCAATCACCTCGCCGCGCGAAGTGTTGACGATCACCGCATCCGGTTTCATCAATTTCAGCCGGCGTGCATTCATCAGATGAAAGGTGCTGGGTGTATGCGGGCAGTTCACCGAAATGATGTCCATGCGCGCCACCATCTGATCCAGACTTTCCCAGAATGTGGCCTCCAGTTCTTCCTCGATCTCGGGGCGAACACGTTTGCGATTGTGATAATGCACCTGCAGGCCAAAGGCACGGGCCCGGCGGGCCACAGCCTGCCCGATCCGCCCCATCCCGAGGATCCCGAGCCGGCGCCCGCTGAGACGACCACCCAACAGCGCGGTCGGCGCCCAGCCCTGCCATTCCCCGGATTGCATCAGGGCCAGCCCCTCGGGGATACGGCGGGTGACCGCCAGAATCAGTGCCAGAGTCATATCCGCGGTGTCATCGGTCACAACACCGGGCGTGTTGGAAACCAGAATGCCGCGCTGGCGGGCCGTATGCACATCAATATGGTCGATTCCGGCACCAAAGTTGGCGATGAGTTTGAGTTTGTCGCCCGCCTGGCTGAGCATGCCGGCATTGATCTGATCGGTAATGGTCGGCACCAGAACATCGGCGCGCTGCATGGCGGCAATCAGGTCTTCGCGGCTCATGGGGCTGTCATCATCCCGCAACGCGACGTCAAAGAGTTCGCTCATTCTGGTTTCGACAGCCTGCGGCAAGCGTCGCGTTACGACAACACTCAGACGTTCAGATGGCATTCCTGCTCTCCCTTTTCTTTCCAAAGCCGGCCAATAATGCCAAAGTGGCCCAAGCAGGGCCGGGGCACAAGAACTCTGGCACAACGGTGGCAAAAAATCCGCATGACTTTGAGGCAATCTAACATGTTTTCGCTGGGCTTTCCGATTTCGTTGCGACAGCTTTTCGGGCTGATGCTCGGATTGCTGATGCTGGGGGCAAACCCGGCATTGGCCGATAAAAGCAGCCCGCAGACGGGTGTAGTCGGACCGGTTACAAAACTGCCGTTGCCCCGGTTCGTTTCCCTGAAAACCAGTGAAGGAAACGTGCGGCGCGGTCCCGGCCTGACGCACCGGATCGACTGGGTATTCAAACAGCGCAACCTGCCATTGCAGATCACGGCAGAATTTGGCCACTGGCGCCGGGTACGCGACAGGGACGGCGCCGGCGGCTGGATACATTATTCGCTTTTGTCCGGGGTACGCACTGTTCTGGTGGAAGAAGACATGCTGGCCCTGCGCGCCAAACCTGACAAAAACGCCACCGTGAACGCTCGGCTGGAACTGGGTGTCATTGCGCGGCTGGGCAGCTGCAACCTGACCTGGTGCCGCCTTTCCGCTGGCGGATACAAAGGCTGGGCCCCGAAATCCGCCTTGTGGGGCGTCGGCCCGGACGAGATACGGAATTAGTGCCTGCGATCAGGCACTGCGCCACAGATTTCTGGATTACCCTGCAATCCCGTGCGAAAAGGCAGATATGGCACAACGTTCTCAATACCGGCGGCTGAGTATTTCGGCCGGCTTGGCCTCGGTCACAGTCGCACTGGTGCTGACCGGGCTGAAGCTGTGGGCGCTTGGGGAAACCCATGCGCTGTCGGTTGCGGCCTCTCTGGCGGACAGTGCGCTTGATCTTATCGTTTCCCTGGGCGGGCTGGCAGCCATTTTATATGCCGCAAAGCCTCCGGATGAAGACCATGCCTTTGGCCATACCTCGGCCGAGGATCTGGTGGCACTTGGCCAGTCCGTATTCATTCTTGTATCTGCCGGCGTCATCGGCTGGGCCGCGATCGCCCGACTGCTGTCCAGCACGCCACCGCCGCTGACCTCGGAAGGGCGCGGCATGATCGTGATGGGTGTTTCCATCCTGCTGACGCTGGGTCTGGTCATGTGGCAGCGACACGTGGTGCAAAAGACCGGCAGTCGGGTCATCGCCGCGGATTCGATGCATTATCTGGGCGATCTCGTCCCCAATGTCGGGGCGATTCTGTCTTTGTGGATTTCGGCGCAGTTTGGTGTCACCGGGGTTGACAGCGTGGTGGCTCTCGGGGCGGCGGCAATGCTGGCGATCTCCGCATTGCGCATCGGCAAGGGCGCTTGGGATGCGCTGATGGACCGGTCAGCAGATCCGGAGATACTGCAGAGTGTCGGGAAAATCCTGGGCGACTGGCCAGGCGTATATGGCTATCATGATCTGAAAACCCGCACCGCCGGATCGATCGTCTTCATCAGCGCCCATATTGAGCTGGACGGGGAACAAACGCTTGAAGAGGCGCACGAAATCAGTGCCGCGCTGCGGCGGGCCATTCTGATGAGCCACCCGCGGGCCGACGTCATCCTGCATCAGGATCCCGTGGGCGTTTCCCCGCATCCGGACGACCCATCGCGCAAGCGATGAGGTCAGACCAACCCGCGCCCTTTCAACAGTGCCGTAACCCCCGGCATCCGCCCGCGAAACGCGGTGTACAGTTCCTCGGGGTCGCGTGAACCGCCAGCCGACAGGATGTGCTTCTCCAGCCGTTTCGCCATATCGGGATCGAACGCACCGCCGGATTCCTCGAAGGCCTCGAACGCATCCGCGTCCATCACCTCGCTCCACATATAGCTGTAGTAGGCGCTGGAATAACCGTCGCCGGAAAACACATGCGCAAATTGCGGCGTGGCGTGGCGCATGCGGATAGCGCGGGGCATGCCGATGCTGTCCAGAACCCCGGCCTGTTTGACCATCGGATCAGCCGGCGCCGCGCCGCTATGGAACTCCAGATCAACCAGCGCCGAAGCCACATATTCCACCGTCGAAAACCCCATGTCATAGGTCCCCGCCGCCAGCAGCCGTTTCAACAGGTCCGCCGGCATCGGCGCACCCGTTTCCGCATGGGTGGCAAATTTTTGCAGCACCTCGGGCACCTCCAGCCAGTGTTCATACAACTGGCTGGGCAATTCCACGAAATCCCGTGCAACAGACGTGCCAGACACGGAGTCATAGGTCACATCCGACAGCATCTGGTGCAGCGCGTGACCGAATTCGTGAAACAGCGTGCGGGCATCGTCAAACGACAACAATGCCGGATCGCCCTTGGTGAAATTGCAGACATTCACCACGATCGGACGCACATCGCCGCCCAGTTTGCGCTGGCTGCGCATCGCCGAACACCACGCGCCCGAGCGTTTCGAGCCACGGGCGAAATAATCGCCGATGAACACCGCCACATGTTCGCCGTCCCGCGTCACCTCCCAGGCGCGGGCGTCCTCGTGATACAGCGGCACGTCCAGCGGGGTAAATTCCAGCCCGAACAGGCGGTTGGCGCTGTCAAAGGCGGCCTCGATCATCCGGTCCAGTTGCAGGTAGGGCTTGATCTCGGCCTCGTCCAGATCATGTTCGGCCTTGCGGCGTTTTTCGGAATAATAGCGCCAGTCCCAGGCCTCCAGTTCACCGTTGTGGCCATCGGCGTGCATCATGTCGGCCAGTATTTCCGCATCGCGGTTCGCCGCTGCCCTGGCCGGCTCCCAGACCTGCATCAGCAGATCGCGTACCGCTTCGGGTGTTTTGGCCATCTCGGTTTCCAGCTTGTAGGTGGCGAAATCCGCATAGCCCAGCAATTCCGCCCGTTCCTGCCGCAGCGCCAGCGTTTCGGCGGCGATGGCACGGTTGTCGGTTTCGCCGCCATTGGCACCGCGTGCAACAAAGGCTTCATAGGCCTTCTGTCGCAGATCACGGCGGGTGGAGAACTGCAAAAACGGCGTGATCAGGGAACGTGACAGGGTGATCACATGGCCCTCGATACCCTTTTCCGCTGCAGCCGCTTTGGCGGCATCCAGCAGGAAACCGGGCAAACCGTCCAGATCCTCCGGCCCCAGTTCCATGAACCAATCCCGTTCGTCCGCCAACAGGTTCTGGCTGAACTGTGTGCCCAAAACCGCCAGCCGTTCCAGCACCTGTTTCAGCCGGTCCCGCGCCGCCCCCTGCAACTGCGCACCGGCCCGCACAAAGCCGCGCCGGTGCAGCATCAGGACCCGCGCCTGTTCCTCCGTCAGATCCAGTTTATCGCGTTGCTGCCACAGGGTTTCGACCCGCTGGAACAATGCCTCGTTCATGCTGATTTCCGTAGAATAGGCCGCCAGTTTCGGCGAAAAGTCCCGCTGCAACGCCTCGCGCTTTTCGGTGCTGTCCGCCCCCGCCAGATTGTAGAATACCGACAGAACCCGGCCCAATGATTCCTCGGCCAGTTCCAGCGCCTCGATAGTATTTGCAAAGGTCGGGGCGTGTGGATTATCGGCAATTGCGGCGATGTTCGCCCGCGCCTCGGCCATTGCCGCATCAAAGGCAGGTGCAAAATCCTCGTCCGTGATTCCGGCGAAAGGTGGCAATGCAAACGGCGTATCCCAGCGGGACAAAAGCGGGTTGGTCATGAGTTTCCTTGCAGTCAGTGTTCAGGTATTTTGTTGCGCAGCTTTTGTTCCCATCTGCGCAATAGAAGCGAAAGCGAGATTGTCATCATCAGATAATCAAGCGCCACAACATTGTAAGTCTCGAAATACCGGAAATTGCCGGCGGCTGTTACCTTGCCCAGTTGCGCGATATCGGTAACGCCCAGAACAGAGACCAGAGAGCTGTCTTTGATCATGGCAATAAAATCATTGCCCAGCGGCGGCATGATTGTTCGAAACGCCTGCGGAAACACCACGAGCCGGAACCGCTGCCAACCGTTCAGGCCCAGTGCTTCGGAGGCTTCTATCTGGCCCGGGTCCACGGCTTGCAGGCCGGCGCGAAACACCTCGGCAATAAAGGCGGAATAGGCAATGGAAAGGGCGATGATGGCCCGCCATAGCAGCGAAAAATCGCGGGTGCGCATCGGGTCAAGCCCGACAAAAGCCGAGAGCCAGTTCCAGGCCTGAACCATGGCCGGTGCCACCACAAAAGCCACATATAGCAGCAAAACCAGAATGGGGACGCCGCGGATGATCTCGATATAGAAGCGTGACAACTGCCGCACGATGACAAAGCGCGACAAGGACCCCAGCGCCAGTAACAGCCCGGCACTGGCCGCCAGCGAGAACGCCACGAGGGTCACGAAAATCGTTATACCCGCGCCTTTCAGCAGGGTGGCCTGAATCTGCGTGTACAGGTCATTTGTCAGGATACGATAGAACAGATACCCCGACAGACCAATCGTGAACACAAGCCAGTAGGGAAAATCCTTGTCGCTTTTGGGGGCAGGAACCATTGCATTCTACCAAGAAAAAGGCCCCGGCGAATAACCGGGGCACTTATGTTTCGGAATGGGCAATCAGCCCCCGATTTTATAGTCAAGAAACCATTTCTTGTTCAGCGCATCCAGCGTGCCGTCCTCCTTCATCGAGGCAATGGCGGCGTTGATCGGTGCGACCAGATCACTGCCCTTTGGAAAGATGAAGCCGAAATCCTCGGTTCCCAATGGTTCTCCGACCAGTTTCAGCGCCCCCTCTGATGCCTTGGTATAACCTTCCCCGGCTGTGCCATCGGTCAGAACCATATCCACGTCACCCGCTTTCAGCGCCTGAACCCCGGCCCCGAAGGTTTCAAAAAGCTTTATGCGCGGGTTGGCCTCGTTGCCGTCAAGAATATCATAGACACCGACATAAAACGGCGTTGTGCCCGGCTGGGCGGCCATCAGCAGATCAGGGTCGGCGGCAAAGCTTTTTGCATCATTGAAACGGCTTTCGTCGCCGCGCACCATCATCACCATTTGCGAACGCATGTACGGATCGGAAAAATCCACCTTTTCCTTGCGGTCGTCTCGGATGGTGATGCCGGTCATGCCCATATCATACTGGCCTGCGGAAACGGCGGGGATCATCGCATCCCAGCTGATGTTTTCATACATGACCTTCACATTGATCCGTTTGGCGATTTCGGCCATGGCATCATATTCCCAGCCAATGGCCTTGCCGGTGCCCGGCTCGATGAACTGCAACGGCGGGTAGGCGTTTTCCGTAACGACGACCACCTCGCGCCCGCCCAGATCAGGCAGTTCGGCAGCAACGGCAAGACTGCCCAGGGCAGCAAAGGCAATGGCGGAAAATGTGGCAAGCAATTTCATGGTTAATCCCCGTGTTGTTATCTGGCTCTTGATCTTG
>JALSRG010000068.1 GCA_026984915.1 Marinosulfonomonas sp.
AAAATCTGCCAAACCAGTGGTGCAGGGTTTATAGGTCTACGCCCTAGGAAACGGAAAACTGTCCCATCATGCCGCCGTCTTCGTGCTCCAGAATATGGCAGTGGTACATATAGGGGATCTCCGGGGATGCGGCATGAACAAACCGTAACAGTATTTCGGCCTGTCCCTGCACCAGAACGGTATCTTTCCAGCCGCGATTCTGCGCCTGCGGCGGGCGGCCGTTTTCGCTGAGAACCTGGAATGCCACCCCGTGCACGTGAAACGGGTGCATCATCATCTGCCCGGTGATCACCCAGCGCTCTGTCACATCTTTTTTCACGGTCTGGTTGAGCCGGTTCATCCTGAACGGTTTGCCGTTGATGGAAAACCGCCCACCCCGGCGGAACATGCCGCCCATTCCCATCCCCATCTCAAGCGAAAAATGCCGGACCGGGGCACCTTCCGAAACCATATCCGGTTCTGAGCCGCCAATTTGGCCGGGCAGGGCCGAGATACGGACGGGGAGGCTTTCGTCAACAATAAACGGCAGGATTTCGAGGCCGCTGTTGCGTCGTCGCCCGCCCATCATCCCACCGCCCATCATCCCGGTATTGGGGTTTGGGCCCGTGACCAGCAACCCATTGCCTGCATTGGAAAAATCCACCAGCACTTCGGCCCGCTCGGCCGGGGCAAGCACAAGTGTCTTCAGCGCGACCGGGGCTTTCAGCAAACCGCTGTCTGTTCCGACAAGGTGCAGCGGGCGGCCTTCATCCATCGACAGGGTCAGAACGCGTGCATTGGAAGCATTCAACAGACGCAAACGCACCAATCCCCGGGGAACCCTGGCGACCGGGGAAATCTGGCCGTTGACCATCATCACATTGCCGGCAAATCCCATCATGCTGTCGGGCATGTTCGGGTCATAAATCATCCGGCCACGCCGGTCGAAGCGCCGGTCCTGTAATACCAGGGTCAGATCGTCCACGCCATAGTCAGACGGCAGCCCGCGTGCGTCATCCTGGCCATCGGTCAGATGGATTACCCCTGCCAGACCGCGATAGACCTGTGGCGCTGTTTTTCCATGAATATGGGAGTGATACCAGATGGTTGCGGGCATCTGTTCGACCGGAAGAACCGGGGTCCACACCCCCTTGGCCGCAACCGGTTGATGCGGCCCGCCATCGACGTTTCCGGGAATGATCAGCCCATGCCAATGGACAGAGATTTCCTCGTTCAGGTTGTTTTTGATCGTTGCCTGAACAGATCCGCTGTTGCGCAGGCGCAGCGTCGGGCCGAGATAGGGCTGGTTGAACCCCCAGGTGCGCGTGGGCTTGCGCCCCCAGAAGTTGACTTCTGCTTCACCCGCTTGCAGTTCAAAACGCCCCGTTTGGGTCGCGTCCAGAAGCGGCGGCATCTTCAGTGTCTGGCGGTTTGTGGCCGCAAGGACCCATTTTGGCAACGCTGCCAGTGCCAAACCAGCACCGGCCGTTGCCAGAAAATCGCGTTTGCTAATCATGGTCTCTCGCTTTTAGTCTTCATATAAGGTGAAGGGCGCATTCACTCAGATGCTTTGACCAGGTGTGCACCATTTTCCAGGTCTTCAAGGATCGGGCAGTCCGGGCGATGATCGCCGGCACAGTTTTCAATCAGATGCGACAGAGTTTCCCGCATGGCTTCCAGATCGCGGATTTTCGCCTCGATCCGGTCGAGTTGGGCCTGCGCAATCTGTTTTACATCCGCACTTGCGCGGCTTTTGTCTTCGTAGAGCGCAAGCAAGGACCGGCAATCCTCGATGGTGAAGCCAAGCGCCCGTGCGCGGCCAAGAAAGGCCAGCTTGTGCAACTCCTGCTCACGAAATGCACGATAGCCATTGGCTTCGCGAAGCGGTTTGATCAGGCCGATATCCTCGTAGTATCTGATGGTCTTTGCCGGTAATCCCGATCGTGCCGAGACGTCACCAATGTTCATTTGTGTTCTCCGATGCTGTTACGGTTCATTCTGCCGGGGCGGGTGCGGCGGTTTCGGTTTGCGCCATCTGCTCTGCCCCCTTTTCATCCATCAGGGGCTTTATCCACCGCAGCCGCAAGGCATTCGTCAGCACAAACACACTCGACAGGGCCATCGCTCCGGCCGCAATGGCCGGGGACAGCATCAAGCCGCTGATCGGGTAGAGGGCACCCGCAGCCACAGGGATAAGAAGGGTGTTGTATCCAAAGGCCCAGAACAGGTTCTGGCGGATATTGCGCATGGTTCGCTGACTGATATCAAAGGCATTTACCACACCGCGCAGATCGCCGGACATCAGCACCACATCCGCAGCCTCTATCGCCACATCTGTTCCCGTTCCGATGGCGATTCCAACGTCGGCGGATGCCAGGGCGGGGGCATCGTTGATGCCATCGCCGACGAATGCGAGTTTTCCCTTTTCCTGGCGCAGTTCCTTCAGGGCTGCAACTTTGCCTTCCGGCAGAACCTCGGCGACCACGTGGTCAATCTTGAGGTCGGCGGCGATGGATTTGGCGGTTTTTTCATTATCGCCGGTAATCATGGCAACTTTCAGGCCGAGGCCATGCAATGCCTCTATGGCTTCTGGTGTGCTGGGTTTGATCGGGTCACTGACGGCGATCACCGCGGCAATTTTCCCGTTTACTGCCGCGTAAAGCGGGGTTTTTCCCTTTTCACCAAGCGATTGGCCGATCGCCGCCAATGGCCCCAGTTCGATACCTTCTTTTGCCATCAGGCGATCAGCGCCAATAAGGATGCTGTCCTTGTCAATACTGGCCTGTACCCCATAGCCGGTGATCGAGTTGAAATCCGAAACACCGGGCAGGGTGAGGTTTCTCGCCTTGGCTGCGCGGACGATGGCCTCGGCGATCGGATGTTCGGACAGCGCCTCGACCGCAGCGATCCTGCCAAGGACATCCGCTTCGGAAAAACCGGGTGCCAGGGAAATATTTGTCATTTCCGGGCGGCCTTGCGTCAGCGTCCCGGTTTTGTCCAGGGCAACGATGCGCGCTTCCTGCAGGCTTTGCAGCGCGTCACCCTTTCGGAACAAAACGCCCATTTCCGCAGCCCGTCCCGTACCCACCATGATTGATGTCGGCGTCGCCAGCCCCATGGCGCAGGGGCAGGCGATTATCAGAACGGAAACACCGGCAACCAAAGCATAGCCAAGGGATGGGGAGGGGCCGAATACCAGCCAGACAATAATGGTCAGGGTTGCAATCAGCATGACGGCCGGAACAAACCATGCGGTTATCTTGTCAACCAGTCCCTGAATGGGCAGCTTTGCCCCTTGTGCCTGTTCGACCATGCGGATGATCTGCGCCAGCATTGTGTCGCCACCCACCTTGGTTGCCCTGAAGGTCAACGCTCCGGTGCCATTGACCGTGCCACCGACAACCTGAGTCCCATCGCGTTTTTCAACGGGGACGGGTTCGCCCGTGATCATGCTTTCATCAACATAGGATGAGCCACTGATCACCTCACCATCCACCGCAATCTTTTCGCCCGGGCGCACGTGTATGATGTCGCCGACACTGATTTCCTCGATGGGGAGTTCAACGACCTTGCCATTGCGCTCAACCCGCGCGGTCTTGGGTTGCAGGCCGATGAGCTTGCGTATGGCTTGACCGGTGCGCCCCTTGGCGCGTGCCTCAAGGGTGCGGCCCAGCAGGATCAGGACGACAATGACCGCGGCCGCCTCGTAATAGACATTTGCAGTGCCTGCCGGCAAAAGACCCGGCGCAAATGTCGCCACGACAGAAAATCCATAGGCCGCCGAAGTCCCCAGGGCGACCAGAGAATTCATATCCGGTGCACCTTTGAACAGGGCCGGATAGCCCTTGGTGTAGAAACTGCGCCCCGGCCCCAGCAGTACGGCCGTCGTCAACACGAACTGGATCAACCAGCTGGTTTGTGTGCCGATCGTATTGGCGACCCATTCATGCATGCCGGGAATGAAGTGGCTGCCCATTTCCAGCAGAAATACCGGCAATGTCAGTATCGCCGCCAGCATTGTCCGACGGGCGAGCCGGGCGGCTTCCTCCGCCTTGCGGTCGGATTTTGTTGTTGATGAGCCGGTCTTGATTTTGGAAGGGTATCCCGCCTTTGTCACGGTTTCCGCCAGTTCCGCCGGTGTCGTTGCCCCGGCGACATAACGTATCGTTGCGGTTTCCGTGGCCAGATTGACGCTCGCATCGACAACGCCTTCAACAGATTTCAGCGCTTTTTCGACCCGCCCGACACAGGACGCACATGTCATGCCTGTGATGTCGAGCATCACGTCTTCCACAACCGCCGGGTATCCCGCCGCTTCCAGGGCGCGGGTCAGTTCCGGGAGGTTCGCGCGCTCGTCATAGCTGAGCCGCACGGTTTCATTGGCAAGATTGACAGTTGCTTCGGTCACGCCGGGCACGGCATTCAACGTTTTTTCAACCCGTCCGACACATGATGCGCAACTCATGCCCTCTATCTGGATAGATGTTTCGTGTTCTGTCGTCATACCCTGGTCCACTCCGGTTCATATGCCTTCCAGGTCCATTTAGGGGTTCCAGCTAGTGGAAGGTCAAGAGTGGGGTCAAAAAATTATGTTCAATGGAAAGGCTTGACCTTCCAGTACTGGAAAGCTTAGGGCGGAATGCAGGAAATGACTGATAAGGATATCGCTTATGACTAGATTTTCTGTTCCCGATATGACTTGCGGCCACTGCAAAGCGGCGATTGAAAAGGCGGTGAGCGCGATCAGCCCGGCTGCCGTCATAAAGGTAGACCTTGAAAATCATATTGTTGAGATTGAAAGTACAACAGATGATGCTACCCTTGTTGCGGCCATGAAAGATGAAGGCTACGAAGCGACGCCGACAAGCTGATCCTTTCGCAGCCGCCGGCAACTGCCAGGATCAGATCTTGCACGGGCTGGCAGGAATGGACGGGGAACTGCAAACAGGATGAAAGAGCTGCGCGATCAGGCGAAAAGGCTTTTCATGCGCGGCGTCTGTGCGGCGGATCCCGGCCTTGCGGTTGCACAGGCTTTGAGAGCCGACCCGCTCAGGGCTTCTGGCGGAACTGTTTACGTTGTTGCAGTGGGCAAGGCCGCCAGGAACATGGCGGCAGCGGCGATGGAGCTTGTTCCCGGCCCCTTCGAGGTTCTGGTTGTGACAAATTATGAGAATGCCACCCCCCTGACCGGCGCCACCGTCCTTGCCGCAGGCCACCCGGTGCCGGATGATAACGGGGCTGCGGCAGCGCAAGCCATTGTCAGCCTGCTGCGTGCCGCTGGCAAAAAAGACCAGATCCTCGCGCTGATCAGTGGCGGCGGCTCGGCCTTGATTCCCGCCCCGATCAAAGGTGTAACCATAGCCGAAAAGGCCGAGGTCAGCCGTTTGTTATTGGCGAGCGGCGCAGATATTTCGCAAATGAATCTGGTGCGTCAGCAGTTATCACGCCTCAAGGGCGGTGGTTTTCTGCGGCTGGCCAGTCCGGCACCGGTTCGGGCGCTTGTACTGTCGGATGTGGTGGGCGATGACGTGCGGGTGATCGCAAGCGGTCTGACAGCCACCCCGCTTGGCACAGGTGCAGACGCACGAAAGATTCTGGATGAAAGGGGAATCTGGTCTCGGTTGCCCGCGTCCGTCCGTGCGGTTCTCTCT
The DNA here is from genome assembly GCA_026984915.1 of Marinosulfonomonas sp. Taxonomy (GTDB): domain Bacteria; phylum Pseudomonadota; class Alphaproteobacteria; order Rhodobacterales; family Rhodobacteraceae; genus WFVA01. Next base: position 5,631 of record JALSRG010000068.1, read on the forward strand.
GCTCCGGATCCGGGAAACCGACCGGTTGCAAAAGCCGACAACCAACTGGTTGGTTCCAACAGCAAAAGCCTTGCGGCAATGGCTGAACTGGCATCAGAGGCCAAAGTCTTTCCCAAGCCTTTGGTCGGTGATGTCAAAGACGCCTGTCAACAGATCATGGCCTTTTCTGCGGGCAGCGGGGTGTTTTTGTTTGGGGGTGAGACCACCGTCATTTTACGGGGCGACGGCAAGGGGGGGCGCAATCAGGAACTGGCGTTGCGCATGGCGCTGGCCGCTGGTTCTGCTGGCTGGTCGCGCGACTGGGCCTTCCTGTCAGGGGGGACGGACGGGCGCGACGGGCCGACGGATGCCGCAGGCGGGCTTGTCGATGCAGGGTCCGTTTCGCGCATGGTTGCTGCCGGGGTTGATCCGCAGGCCAGCCTTTTGCGGAATGACAGCTATAACGCATTGAAAAAATCCGGTGATTTGCTGATAACCGGTGCAACCGGAACGAATGTGGCGGATCTGCAAATCCTGATCCGCATGTAAATGTACAGGCCTCACCTGCTTTTTTCCTTTGCGGATCGACAGTCCGGGTCTGGCTGGATAAAAGGCGTTCAGAGAAAACAGAAGGCAAAACAATGGGCTGGATTGACAGATTCGAGGGGCTTTCCAGCCTCGACAAGACGCTGCGCGACCTGCTGACGGAACAATCCCAGATTGTGGTCATGCCCAAGGGGAGTCAGATATTCGGCCCCGGAAAAACAATCGACAATCTGCTGCTGCTGCTTGACGGGACGGTCCGGGTTCAGCAAACCACGGATCATGGGCGCGAAATCGTGTTGTACCGGGTGCAGGCCGGGGAAAGCTGCGTCATGACCACGGCCTGCCTGTTGGCCCATGAAACCTATGCGGCGGAAGGAATTGCCGAAACAGAGATATCCGCAGCCGCAATTCCAAAACGGGTTTTTGATAGATTGCTGGCTGAATCCGAGGCGTTTCGTACGTTTGTGTTCACGGCCTATTCCAGACGGATAACCGACCTGTTTTTCGTTATTGAAGAAATCGCCTTTCGTCGGATTGACATCCGGCTTTCCCAAAAGCTGCTGAAAATGGCGGATAGCCAGCAGACGATTCATGCAACGCATCATGATCTGGCGGCCGAACTGGGCACCGCAAGAGAGGTGGTTTCCCGCCAGTTGCAGGAATTTCGCCGCCGTGGATGGGTTTCTGTGTCGCGCGGCGAAATTCAGCTGACAGATCTCAAGGGACTGAAAACGCTTGCTGAAACAAGCTGAACTGCGCAGCGCAAGGGGCGGGGCCTGCGTGCCGGGAAAAGTTTTGTGACAAGATCACATACTAAAACACAATATTTGAATATGTTGAAGGGGCGAACAGATTCGAAAGGGAGACGCAATCATGCCCGGATCGGGAAGATGGGACTGCGCCCGGAGAAGAGGGGCGACCTCTGTATCCGGCCATAAAAAGAACGTGCTGAATGCCCGCGGCGACAGATATTCCGGAGGGCCTGCTGTTTCTGCCGCAGCCCCAGGTTCCTGCAATGGCCACTGAATTCACGCCATGGGTATCACTGGCAGGCGGGCTTCTTATCGGTGCTGCATCGGTATTGCTGATGCTGTTTCACGGGCGGATCCTGGGTGCAACCGGCATCTTGTCCGGGGTCCTGTTTCCATCCGGGGCACAAGACTGGGCGTGGCGTGTCATGATCATTTTGGGTATGGTGTCGGCGCCTGTGGTATTCCTGCTGTTTAGCGGTCAGTTTCCAGACATCAGGTCTGTCGTGACGGTTCCCTGGCAAATTGCCGGAGGTTTTCTCGTCGGTGTCGGTGTAACGGTCGGATCAGGCTGCACCTCGGGGCATGGGGTCTGTGGTATGGCACGTCTGTCCCCCAGATCAATCGCAGCAACGCTGACTTTCATGCTCGCAACCGCGATTACGGTCTATATCATGCGCCATGTGGCGGGAGGATAGGCAATGCGTCTGATTTCGGCTTATCTTGTGGGCTTGATTTTTGGTCTGGGAATTTCCATTTCGGGTATGGGAAACCCTGCAAAAGTTGTAAACTTCTTTGATTTCGCCGGGCAGTGGGATCCAAGCCTGGCCTTTGTAATGGCCGGTGCGCTGTTTGTTACCTTTCTGGGATATCGGTGGGTGCTGCCACGCCCGAAACCTTTGCAGAGTGACCGGTTTTACATCCCCGCCAGCCGGATCATCGACAGCCGTCTTCTGGGGGGCGCGATCGTATTTGGAATTGGTTGGGGTATCAGCGGTTTTTGTCCGGGGGGGGCCATACCGGTGACCGGCACCCTCAACCAAGACGTTCTGATCTTTATGGCATCGCTTCTGGCGGGAGTGATTGCCGTGCGCCTGGTACAAAAACGCCGCCAGACAAAAACAGCCAGGCAGCCGGTCTGAGTGGGCTGCCAAGAGGAGAGAAAAATGTATGATGCAGAAAAGCAATACCCTGTGAACATGGATGTCGTTCCCGAGGTAACGGCGTTCTTTGATGATGATACAAATACCATTTCCTATGTGGTAAAGGACCCGGCCTCAAACGCATGTGCAATTGTGGATTCTGTTCTGGATCTGGACTATGCCGCTGGCCGAACCGCCTATGAACAGGCGGACAAGATCATCAGCTACATTCGTGAAAACGGATTGGAACTGCAACTTCAGATTGAAACGCATGTTCACGCCGATCACCTTTCCGCGGCGCCATATATCCAGGACAAACTGGGTGGTAAAATCTCGATTGGTGAGAAGATAACCGTTGTTCAGGATACTTTCGGCAAGGTGTTCAACGAGGGCACCGAATTTCAGCGCGACGGCAGCCAGTTTGATATCCTGTTCAGGGATGGCGATACATACAGCATCGGCACAATGTCGGCCTTTGCCATCCATACGCCCGGCCACACGCCGGCCTGCATGACACATGTGATCGGCAATGCTGCCTTTGTGGGGGATACGTTGTTCATGCCTGATGGCGGTTCGGCCCGGGCCGATTTCCCCGGGGGGGATGCCGGCCAGTTGTATGACAGCGTACAAAAGCTTCTGTCCTTGCCGGACGAAATGCGCCTGTTCATGTGCCATGACTATGCGCCGGGCGGTCGCGAAATACAGTGGGAGACCACGGTTGCCGAGGAAAAGGCCCATAACATCCATTTTGGCGGAGGGACGACCAAAGAAGAGTTTGTCAAGATGCGCGAAGCACGCGATGCGACACTCGGGATGCCTCGGCTGATCATCCCGTCGCTCCAGGTGAACATGCGGGCCGGGGATTTCCCGCCGCCGGATGAGAAGGGGGATGTATTTCTCAAGGTGCCAATCAACAAACTGTAAGTCTGACAGGAAGGAAACGCGCGAATGGAAGTCAAGAAAATATCAGAGGAAATTTCGGTTGCGCCGCAGATCGCGGCAGCCGATCTCAAGAAGATCAAGGATGCCGGTTTCCGCGCCTTGATCTGCAACCGGCCCGATGGCGAAGCCCCGGACCAGCCCAATTTCGAGGAAATTGAGGAGGCGGCGAAAAAGGCCGGGCTGGAGACCCGCTTTATTCCCATCTCTGGGGGAATGGTTTCGGACGAGGATGTGGCAGATTTCAGCCAGGCCATGCAGGCGCTGCCCAAGCCGGTGCTTGCCTACTGCCGTACCGGCACACGCTCAACGACGCTTTGGTCCCTGAGCCAGGCCGGCAAGATGGATACGTCGGAGATTCTGGCGGCAACACAGGCCGCCGGATACGACATGGGCGGGGTTGTCCGGCGCATCATCAATAATGGCAAGACACCGACCGACGAGGGCGATGCATTCTTTGACGTGGTTATTGTTGGCGCTGGCGCCGGCGGGGTTGCCGTTGCCGCCAGTCTGAAGAGCCGCAAACCGGATCTGGAAATTGCGCTGATCGATCCGGCGGATATCCACTATTATCAGCCGGGCTTTACCCTGGTTGGTGCTGGTGTTTTCAAACCTGATATCACGGCGCGCACCATGGGGTCGCTTATTCCCAAAGGGGTGCACTGGATCAAATCTGCCGTTGCCGCGTTTGAGCCGGCCAATAACGCTGTGATTCTGGATGGTTGCCGTGTCGTCAAATACAGCCGGTTGATCGTGACACCAGGGCTGAAACTGGACTGGGATGCGATCGAGGGGCTGACAGACACGCTTGGCCGTAATGGCGTAACCTCAAATTATCGTTACGATCTGGCGCCTTACACATGGAAGCTCGTTCAGGAGATGAAGAGAGGCCGCGCCATTTTCACCCAACCTCCTATGCCGATAAAATGTGCGGGCGCGCCACAAAAGGCGCTCTATCTCAGTGCGGATCACTGGTATCGCACCGGGGTGCTGGACAATATCGATGTCGATTTCCGCAATGCGGGCGGTGTGCTGTTTGGCGTCAAGGAATATGTGCCGGCACTGATGAAATATGTCGAGCGCTATAACGCCGCGCTGAATTTTTTCAACAATCTGGTCGCGGTGGATGGCGCGGCCAAAAAGGCATGGTTCGATGTGGCAAAGCCGGACAGCGAAAAAGAGCGGGTCGAGGTGGAGTTTGACATGATGCACGTCTGCCCACCGCAAGTGGCACCCGATTTCATTCGGGTCTCGCCCTTGGCCGATGCGGCCGGCTGGGTTGATGTGGACAAGGAGAGCCTGCGCCATGTCACATATGACAATATCTGGGCCCTGGGGGATGTGATGAATGCGCCGAACGCAAAAACGGCAGCCGCTGCGCGCAAACAGGCGCCGGTGGTTGCGGCCAATATCGCCGCTGACATCGACGGCAAAGAGGTGGCCGGCCATTATGATGGATACGGTTCCTGTCCGCTGACGGTTGAACGCGGCAAGATCGTGCTGGCGGAATTCGGCTATGGCGGCAAGCTGCTGCCAAGTTTTCCAAAGTTCGTCCTGGACGGAACCAAGCCGACCCGCGCGGCCTGGATCCTGAAAGAAAAAATGCTGCCACCTATCTATTGGAAAGCCATGTTGAAGGGTAAGGAATGGCTGGCAAAGCCAGAGAAAGTAACGACAAAATAGAAACGGATATGTGAAAAAGCCGGGGGGGCGAACCTTCCCCGGCCCAAAACACTGCACATCTTTCTTCTCCCCTTCGCCTGTTCAGCCAGAAAATGAGTCGGAAATGAAAACCACCTTGCGCGTTCCCGGTTTTTTGCGCCGCTACCTGCCCGTGTTGGAATGGGGTGCACAATACAACAAAGACACGTTTACCAATGACACCGTGGCAGCCGTGATTGTGACAATCATGCTGATCCCGCAATCACTGGCTTATGCCTTGTTGGCAGGGCTGCCGGCACAGATGGGGCTTTACGCGTCAATCTTGCCGCTGATCGCCTATGCAATCTTTGGCACCTCGCGCGTGTTGGCTGTTGGCCCGGTGGCGGTGGTTTCGCTGATGACGGCCGCAGCCGTTGGCAATCTGAATCTGGCAGGTCCGGCAGAATATGCCGCCGCGGCAATTGTACTGGCCTTTCTTTCCGGATTGTTCCTGTTTGTGGTGGGGTTGTTCCGGCTTGGATTTCTGGCGAATTTCCTGAGCCATCCGGTCATTGCCGGATTCATCACTGCGTCGGGCATGATCATTGCGACAAGTCAGTTGAAGCATATTCTCGGGATCAGGGCGAATGGCCATAATCTGTATGAACTGGTGGTCTCACTTTGGGAGCATCTGGCTGAAACAAACTGGGTGACGCTGGTGGTCGGTGTGGCGGCCACCGCCTTTCTGTTCTGGGTGCGAAAAGGGTTGAAACCGGTTTTGCTGAGGGCCGGGGTCAAGCCGCGCATGGCTGATATTCTGACCAAAGCCGGCCCGGTGGCGGCCGTTGTCATTACAACTCTGGTCTCGGCGCTGTTCCGGCTGGATCAGCAGGGGGTGGCCATCGTCGGATCGGTCCCCAGTGGGGTGCCGCCGCTGACCATTCCGTCATTTGATCTGGATTTGTGGAGCAGCCTGGCCGGTTCCGCCGTTCTGATCTCGATCATCGGCTTTGTCGAATCCATATCCGTTGCCCAAACGCTGGCGGCAAAGCGCCGCCAACGCATCAACCCCGACCAGGAGCTTGTGGCGCTGGGGGCAGCCAATGTCGCAGCGGCCGTCTCGGGTGGCTATCCGGTGACCGGAGGCTTCGCCCGCTCGGTTGTCAATTTCGATGCGGGGGCGGAAACCCCGGCGGCGGGCGCCTTTACGGCTGTCGGCATTTTGCTCGCCGCCATGTTCCTTACGCCGCTGCTTTACTTCCTGCCCAAGGCCACACTTGCCGCGACGATCATTGTCGCCGTTCTGAGCCTGGTTGATTTTTCCATACTCAAGCGCACCTGGGCCTATTCCAAACCCGATTTTGCCGCCGTCGCCGCCACCATTCTGATCACGCTCGGATTTGGTGTCGAGGCGGGGGTTTCCGCGGGGGTGCTGCTTTCGATTCTGCTTTATCTCTACAAGACCTCGCGGCCTCATATCGCAGAGGTCGGGCGGGTGCCGGGGACAGAACATTTTCGCAATGTGCTGCGCCATCAGGTTGAAACCGACCCCTGCATTCTCTCGATCCGGGTTGACGAAAGCCTGTATTTTGCCAATGCGCGGTTTCTTGAGGATTATATCTATGACCGGGTGGTCGGGAACAAGGGCCTCAAACATGTGATCCTGATGTGCCCGGCGGTGAATGAAATCGACATGAGCGCGCTGGAATCGCTTGAGGCAATCAACGAACGCCTGAAAAGCCTTGGCGTAAAGCTGCATCTGAGCGAAGTGAAGGGCCCTGTCATGGACCGGCTGAAACGCGCGCATTTTCTGGACGAACTCTCGGGAAAGGTTTTCCTGTCACAGCATCAGGCAATCAAGGCCATTCAAAACGAATGCGATGCAGAGAGCGAAACGCAAACCCTGGCTGTTTGAACCCGTCAGGCCACTCCCGCCTGCAACAGCTGAAGCATGGTGATCAGACCCACGGGTTTACCCGATTGCAGAACAAATGCGGCAGATATCCTGCGTGTTTGCAAGGTGTTGAGAGCCTTTGCCGATAGCCAGTCGGGATCAAGCGAGGTTGGTTCCCGGGTCATGATATCGGCTGCGTATGTTTCGTTCATGGCGGTTTTCATGGAGGTTTGGGCCTGGCTGGCCAGATAGCGACGGATATCGCCATCCGTCACAACTCCGACCAGATCGCGAGTCTGGTCCACTATTCCGACAATTCCGAAATTGCAGCGTGAAAGCTCGGATATGACGTCAATCACCGGGGCGTCGGGCGCAACCAGCGGCAGGGCGTCCTCCTTGTGCATGATGTCCTTGACCGCCGTCAGCGAGGCCCCCAGCTTGCCGCCGGGATGAAAGTTGTGAAATGATGTTTCATCGAAATTTCGCCGCTCCAGCAGAGCAACCGCAAGGGCATCGCCCAGAACGAGTTGCAGCATGGTCGATGTGGTCGGTGCCAGGTTGAACGGGCAGGCCTCGCGGGCCTTTGGAAGTGTCAGGGTAATATCGGCGCTTCGGGCCAGGCGACTGTCGGCATTGCCGGTGATCACGATGAGGGGGATACCGAAGCGTCTGGTATAGCTGGCAATATCCGTCAGTTCGCGGGTTTCCCCCGACCAGGACAGCAGAAGCACCACATCACCGGACTGGATCATGCCAAGATCGCCGTGGCTGGCTTCGGAGGGATGCACGAAATAGGCCGGCGTGCCGGTCGAGGAAAATGTTGCGGCAAGTTTTGATCCTATATGGCCGCTTTTGCCCAGCCCGGTCACAATCAGACGACCGTGCATTTTGAAAATGCTGTCAATTGCGTTGTTTACTCCGGTTTTGAGTGGTTCCCGGTCAACTGCGGCACAGAGAGCGCTCAGCCCGTCCTGGTTGATGCTGATTGAATGCTGTACCGATTTATCATTGTTTGTCATATGGGTATTCTCAGAAGTTCATCCAGATCAGGTTGCTTTGGTGATCCCGTCGATCCGTTTCAGAATCGCGAGCAGGGCCGGCATTTGGGCCAACGGAACCATATTCGGCCCGTCACTCGGGCTGCGATCCGGGTCTTCATGCGTTTCGATGAAAACCGCTGCGGTTCCCACCGCGACGGCGGCCCGTGCCAGAGGCGGAACAAATTCGCGCTGACCACCCGAAGTTTTGCCCATTCCTCCGGGTAACTGGACCGAATGCGTTGCATCAAATACCACGGGATAGCCGGTTTGTGCCATGATCGGCAGGGCACGCATGTCACTGACCAGCATGTTATAGCCGAAACTGGTGCCGCGGTCGGTCAGCAGGATACGCTGATTGCCTGTGCTGGTGATCTTGTCGACAATATTCTGCACGTCCCAGGGGGCCAGAAACTGCCCTTTCTTGACGTTGATCGCCGCGCCGGTGGCGCCGGCCGCCAGCAACAAGTCCGTCTGGCGGCACAGGAAAGCCGGGATTTGCAGCACATCCACGAACTGGGCGGCAATGGCGCATTGTTCCGGACTGTGAATGTCGGTGAGTGTCGGGCAACCGACCTCTTGGCGAATGCGGGCCAGAATTTCCAGCCCGGTCTCCAGCCCGACACCGCGCGGTGTGTCCAGCGAAGACCGGTTGGCCTTGTCAAAGCTGGCCTTGAAGATAAACGGGATGTCCAGATTTGCACACATGCTCGCCAGTTCCAGGGCGAGCATTCTGCCATGTTCATGGCTTTCCAGCTGGCAGGGGCCGGATATCAGCGTAAATGGCAGTGCATTTGAGACTGCAATCGGGCCGATGGCAACTGTCTTCATTCCAGACCTCTTTCGCGCAGAATGGTTTCGATGATTTCTATATCAGAGGGGTTGTTCAGTTCCCAGAATTCGTGTCCCCGGGCGGGAACCTCGACGCATTTCACGGCAATACCATTCTCGACAAAGCGCAACTGCTCCAGCCCTTCCAGACGCTCGTACAACGATGGTGGCAGGGCCATATACCGCGTGAGCGCCTCGGGCGTGTAGGCATATACGCCAACATGGTGGTAAACCGGGGTTTCCGCGTCATCAACATAGGTTTCGGCGGTAAAGGGCATGACTTCCTTGGAAAAATAGAGCGCGTTTCTGAGGTGGTCGAAAACAGCGGTGGTGCCGCCAACCCGGCCGGCTCTGCGGTCCGACTTCAGTTTTGCCAGATGTCTGCCGGTGCAGCGCAACACCGGTGTTGCCACCGAAATCTGCGGATCCTGCCGCATGGCCGAGATCAGATCAGCCACATACCAGCTTGGGGTCAGCGGGGCATCGCCCTGAAGGTTGACGACAACAGATGGCGCCTGCTCCAGCATTGCAACCGCTTCCGCGCAACGTTCGGTTCCGTTCCGGCAGTCTGATGATGTCATCAGAACCTTTGCATCAAATGCGGTGGCCGCGTCGGCAATGCGTTTGTCATCCGTCACCACATAGACAGCACTTACGCCCGGAACAGCCATTGCCGCCTCCCAACTGCGCTGGATCAGGGGCTTTGCAACGCCGGAAACGCCTCTGAGTTCCGCCAATGGCTTGCCCGGATAACGAACCGAGGCAAACCGGGCGGGAATGAATATGACAGAAGTATCAGACATGGGCCGATCGTTTTGACTGTGTAGCCATGTCCCTAACCGAAACGAACAGCGCGATAAACCCGAAACATCCGCAATAGGTCTACGCCCTAGGCAAATGCCGCGGCAATCGTGGTTGAAACCGGGTTACGGGTTCGGAAGAAAACCGGAGCCGTTTTCACGCAGAAGCTCTGACAGATGGTTGCGTTTTGTCCAGACACGTGCCCCATGCGGCCCGACCGAAGCGCAAAAAGGCCGGCCGGGTGGCAACCTCAGCCATGACTGCGGTGCAAAGTCTTCGTCCTGTTCACGAAATCCGCCTTCGATGACAAGTAGCTCCAGCCCATCAGGGTTTTTCTCTTCGAGCCGGCCCCCCGGTTGCCAGATTTCCATCTGTACCTGTTCCCGGCTGTCATGGAACAGCGGCAGAACCCTGACACCGGGTCTGGACGGATCCTCGGAATAATCTGCCCGGCGCGTGTCGATGTTTACATGCGTCCTGTCTTGCGGGGCGAATTGCCAGAGCTTTACCAGGATGGTGCAGCCCTCCCTTGAGCCAGGTGTGTGCGATGACTGCGGTGGATTGCGCACATAACTGCCTTCGGGGTAATCGCCGTGTTCATCCTGAAAAACGCCCTGCAAAACCAGAAATTCCTCGCCCCCCGTATGGACATGTGGCGAAAACCGGCTGTCGGGCGCATAGCGTACAATGGTTGTCGCGCGGGCAACCTCCTGACCGATACGGTCCAGCATGCGCCGCTCAACGCCTGGCATGGGGGAGGGCACCCAATCCAGTTCGGCTGCATGGACAACAGCCCGTTTGCTGAAGTCGTCGTTCAGATTCATGTTTCCACTCCCTAGAAAATGGCATTTGCCGGAAAGGCCGGATGTTACAGGGTTTTCGGCCCTTCGGACAGAGACACAGCCATCGGTCATCTTTCTGGAACCCCAACAGAACAACCGGAGCCGGAACTCCAGGTCTGTATATCATTCTTCAACCGGAATGCCTCGGAAACTTTTTGTGAGAAGCCTGCGCGAGAAGAATAGTGCCCAGACTGATTCTTTCTTTTTGCCCGGTGGCGGAAAACCTTTTCAGACCCGACGAAGGCCGCGGACAGAATAGCAGGCTTGCCAGGCATAATAGCTATTAATATTCTGCCCAAAGCCTTAGATTTAGTGGTTTTCACCACACATAACGATTAAAACCACTAAATAGAGTATTGTATTTTGCTGGAAATTGTTCCAGTCACTTGGATAGTTACCCAGCGTCCACTGGAGTGCCGCCTGCAAAAAGGAACGTTAAGTTCTTGGGGCTTGGGAGGGGCGTGGTTGCAGTTGTTTAAAGGCGTCGGCAAACAGACGCAGTGCAAAAAAGTTTAAGGGGGACTGATCTGTGTCTGATCGGGTTTTCGTTGCGTGGTTGCGTTGGTTTTTCACGGTAGTGATGGCTGTTGCCATCGCAGGTATCACATCGGCACTTCCTGCCGCGGCCACACCTTTTACCATGACAACCCCTGGTCCGGACAATATAAGTCTGCCATCGGGCTATCCCGAGGCCGGGGGCGTTGCCTTTGTAATGGTCGGGGCCAACGGAAATATCTATTATCAGTTTTCTGATCCGACAGGTGCTTTTGTCGGCTTTCAGAACAGCGGTAACCCGGCAGCGTTTCGGGGAAATCCCTTTACCATCAACAACCCGGTTGTGATGGATTGTGGCATCCGTACCTGCAGCGATTATTTTGGCGGTTCTATCGCGCGAATTTATACCCGATTTTCCGCCTATGACGGCGACACCCAGGTTGGCGGGTTCGATCACAACGATATATCACTGATCCTCAACGGTACGAATGTCGGGAACTGGTCGAATGTGACCACAGATATTACAAACAATGCCGGCACGACCAGTTCTGGGCAGGTGCAGGGGTTTGGAAACAACACCTTCAACACCGGCTGGTTCACAACGACCGATCCGGGGTTGCTTGCCAATATTCTGGCGACGGGGCAGACGACAACTCAGGTTCTGGATGCCGACCCAAATGACAACTACTGGGATTTTACCCGGGGCAACAGCCTTGCCAATCCGCTGATCCGGACGGTTGCCCCCGGCTATGAACTGGAGAAAAAGGCGCGCACAGCACCCAATCTGAGCGCACCCGAAGTGACCAGTTTTGCAGCCGTCGGCGAAACAATTTTCTATACCTACAAAGTTACCAATATCGGTTCGGTCAACATCAGCAATCTGGCCGTTACTGATGACAAGATCTCGGGCATCACATGCGACAAAACAACGATTCTGGAGAGTACCGGAGGCGGTACGGCGGATTTTGCAACATGCACCGGATCCTATATCATTACCCAGGCAGATTTTGACGCGCAGTCGGTCACCAATGTGGCCAGCGCTACCGGGACGCCGGAATTTGGCTCGCTGGGGAATGTTTCGGATACCGTGACCATCACCGGGCCGGCGCTCAATCCGTCGGTCCAGTTGGCGAAAACTGCCAGCCCCAGCCCGTTTGGCCCAGTTGGCAGCGCAGTCACATATACCTTTACCCTGACCAATGACGGCAATACGACCCTGACCAATCTGGTGGTGACGGATCCGAAGATTCCGGGGCTTGTCTGCAATGTGGCCGAACTGAAGCCGCTGTCCTCGGAAAATGCGGTGAATACCGCCACTTGCATGGGCACATATACGGTGACTCAGGCCGATATCGACGCTGCAGCGGCGGGAACCCCGCTGACCAATACCGCCAGCGTGACCGGCAATGTCCCTGGCGGCGGTACGGTTGCGGACACAGCAACGCTGAATACCCCTGGCCCGGCCGGCGCACCGGCAATGTCTATAGCCAAATCGATCACCGCAGGGAACCCGTTTGCGGCGGTCGGCGATACCGTCAGCTATGACTATGTGGTGACCAATACCGGAACGGTAACCCTGACCGCGCCTATTTCCGTCAATGACGACAAGATCGCCACGGTGAATTGCCCGGGCTTGCCGCCGGGCGGAATTGCACCGCTCGGGACACTGACCTGCACTGGCAGTTATACGATTACCCAGGCGGATCTGGATGCGGGCAGTGTGACCAATACCGCCGCCGCACAAACCACCAGCAACGGCGTGTCGGTGGCATCGGCTCCGGACAGTGCAACAGCAACCGCCACGCAATCTCCGGCACTTGCGGTTGATAAGCATATCAAGGCCGGGTCGGCCACGACCTTTGCCGTCGTTGGCGATACCATCACCTTTGAATATACGGTCAGCAACCCCGGCAATGTCACCTTTGTCGATAACATCACCATTACCGATGACAAGATCCCGGGAACGCTGATCTGCTCTACGGTGGCTCTTGCACCGGGGGGCAGTGTGACCTGCGAACAGACATGGACGGCAACCCAGGCCGATCTCGATGCGGGCAGCGTTACAAACACGGCCATCGCGGAGTCGGTTTTCGGCGGTTCTTCTGTTACCTCGCCGCCAGATCAGGTGACGACAAATGCTATTCAGACGCCATCGCTGGCCATGAGCAAATCCATCGTGGCGCCACTACCGGCGTCGTTCAATACCGGTGAAGTGTTGAATTACGAATATTTGGTCACCAATGATGGAAACGTCAGCATAGACGGACCGATTACGGTGTCTGACAACATGACACCGGTGAGTTGCCCGCCGGTTCCGGGGGGGAGTCTGGCACCATTGGCTACATTGACCTGCACCGCCAGCTATACGATCACCGCCAACGATATCGCGCTTGGCAGTACCACAAATGTGGCTTCGGCCAGCGGCAGTTTTGGTGGAAATCCAGTCACCTCTCCGACAGATTCTGCTATTTTTCCGATTGCTGCCAGCCCAGCGCTGTCGATTGCCAAGGATTCGGTGCCGGCAGCCACAAGCTTTGCCGCCGCCGGCGATACAATCCAATACAACTTTACCGTGACCAATACCGGCAACGCGGCCTTCAGTGAAAACATCGTGGTGAATGACAACAAGCTGGGGGTGCCGCTGATCTGCTTCAACACCAATGGCGGGACAACGCCGTTCGGGGTAGGGGCTGTGGCAAACTGCAGCGGCACCTACACGGTTACCCAGGCCGATGTGGATGCCGGATCGGTCACCAATGAAGCCACCGCCGCGACAACATTCGCGCCAGCCAGCTCGAATCCGATTCCGGTTGTGTCTCCTGCGGCGACAAAAACCGTGAACGCAGTAACGTCTCCGGCCCTGACGGTGGACAAGGCTGTAACTGCCGGGCCGAATCCGGCCGATGCTGGTGATACGCTGACCTATACTATTACCGCAACCAACAGCGGCAACCAGACAATTTCCGGGGTGACGGTGTCAGATCCTTTATTGACATCCATGACCTGCACGGTTGGCGGTGCTCCAGCGCCTGCCAATGTAATTCTGGCCCCGACCGAAGCCCTGATCTGCACCGGAGCCTATGTCGTCAAGCAAAGCGATGTCGATGCCCAGTCCCTGTCAAACACCGCAACAGCCACCGGCGCGGATCCGGGCGGGGCGACAATCAGCGGCACGGACAGTGTATCCCATCCGCTGGTGGTGCCGGCGCCGGCTGTCACCACGACCAAGGCGGTTACGACACCGGCCGCGGGTAATGCCTTCAGCGGGCCGGGGCAGTTGATCACCTTTACTGTGACCGTCACCAACAGCGGCAATGTCACGCTGACTTCTACAACCGTAACCGATGATCTGGTGCCGGGAAGCTGTTCAATCGGGCCGCTGGCGCCCGGAGCCAGCGACGCCAGTTGCACCTTTACCTATCAGACGACCCAGGCCGATGTGGATGCGGGGCAGGTGGTGAACACGGCGACGGCGGTATCTCAACCGGCCAATCCCGGAGCCGCGACTGTCTCCGACAACGGAAGCGTGACCGGAAACGGTCCGGTGGCAAGCCGCAGTTTCAGCATTTCCAAGACGGCCGATCTGGCCAGTTTCACGACGGCCGGACAATCAATCGTCTATACCTATGTCGTGACCAACACCGGCAACGTCACCCTGCATGATCAGCCGCAGGTCACGGATGACAAGATCGGAACATTCGCCTGCGGCACGATTGGCGCCGGGCTGGCGCCGGCGGATACGCTGACCTGTACCGCCAGCTATACCGTGACTCAGGCCGATGTGGACAGCGGCGGCGTTACCAACACGGCAACGGTGACATCATTGGAAACCCCGGTCTCCCCCGTAGATTCCGTGACGGTTCCTTCGGTGCGCAATCCGGGGCTGTCGATCAGCAAATCGGCCATGCCCACAGCCAATGTCAATGCCGGGGATACCATTACCTATACTTATTCCGTTCAGAATACCGGCAATGTGGTTCTGACAGCCGTAACCCCGAACGATCAGCACAGTTCGGCTGCGGGTACTGTGACCCTGCCCATTTCGGGCGATAGCCTGACCACGGACAGCGGCACGCCCGGCGATTCGACAGATGCCGGGGCGAATGGGGTCTGGGATACATTGGGGCCGGGGGATGTTGTCACCTTCAGCGCGTCCTATCTGGTCACGCAGGCGGATGTCGATGCAGGCAATCCGATCAGCAATACGGTGACTGTAAGCGCCGGCAGCCCTCCGGGCACCATACCGCCTAGCGACACCGATACCCAATCGGTGACACCGGTTGTGCCAACCCCGTCGATCGAGGTGATAAAGACGGTTTCGGCGCAAACTGGTTCCGGCGTCGGCGATACGGTCACATTCCAGATCACGGCGCACAACACCGGCAATGTGTCGATTTCGTCGGTGTCAATATCCGACACGTTGAAGCGCAATGACTTGACCGTCGTGTCCCCGGCGCCGTCCCCGGTCTATCAATCTGGTGATGGCGGTGTGGCCGGCGTGATGGAGGTGGGTGAAACCTGGGTTTATTCGGTCAACTACAGTTTTACCCAGGCTGATATCGACGCCGGCGGCATCAACAACTCGGCCACGGTTTCCGGGCAGGCGCCGGATGGCAGCCCGGTGAGCGACATATCCGATAACGGGACAGGTTCGGGCGGGACACCAACCACGGTTCTGATTGCCCCTGCACCCGCGCTGGACGCGGTGAAGACCATAACCTCGGCAGCAAGCGGTGTCGGCGATACCGTCAGTTTCCAGATCGCCGTCACCAATACCGGCAACGTTACGCTTGGCAGTGTCGGCATTGCCTCGGACACCCTGACGCGCGCCGATGGCAGCCTGCTGGCTCTGGGCACAGGGCCGACGTTTGTCTCGGCGGACGCGGGTTCGGCTGCGGGTACGCTGAAACCCGGGGAAACCGCATTTTATCAGGCCAGCTATGTGCTGACCCAGGCCGATATTGATGCCGGCGGCATTGTCAATACGGCCACCGCCACCGGAACCCCGCCAGCGGGGCTGCCGATCACCGATGTTACTGACGATAGTGACGATGGCGACGGCAACAGCACCGATGATCCGACGGAGCTGAGTATTGCCGCGGCCCCGGCGATGACCATGGTCAAGGCGCTGGCCGCCGGGTCCGGCCCCAGTTACAACGCGGTGGGGGATGTTCTGAACTATGAATTCACCGTCACCAATACCGGCAATGTCACACTGACAAATCCGATCAGCATCACGGATCCACTGATTACGGATGCTGGTGGCACGATTACCTGTCCGGCACCGCCACTTGCACCGACGGCATCGATGGTCTGCACCGGCAGTTATACTGTGACGCAGGCGGATCTGGATGCTGGTGCGATTACCAATACGGCTACAGCTGGCGATGGAACCACTACGACACCTTCCTCTGGCATTACCGTTCCGGCAGTGCAGAGTCCGGCGCTGGAAACCGCTAAGGTAGCTCGGCCGTTGGCGGCTGCCGATTACATTGTGGGAGCGGTGGTAACCTACGATTATACGGTGACCAATACCGGCAATGTGACGATAACCGATCCGATCAGCATCAGTGACAATCTGATTCCTGCAGCCAATATCACCTGTGATCCCTTCCCTGCGGCAGGCATTGCCCCGGGCGGCACCTATGCTTGTGTCGGCACCTATACGGTGACAGCCAATGATGTGCTGTTGGCCAGTGTCACCAACCTGGCAACCGCGACTGACGGAACGACCACATCGCCGCAAACATCGGAGACCGTACCGCAATCCGGCACACCGGCGTTGAGCATTGCCAAGATTGCAACTGCAGGGCAGAATTTCACGGCCGTCGGCGATACGATTACCTATCAATACACAGTAACCAATTCGGGAACGGTTGCCTTTGCTACTCCGGTTGTGGTGACAGACGACAAGATCGCCGGCCCAATCACCTGTTTTGACCCCGCTGGCCCGGCCGGCCCGGATTTCATTGCCGGAGAAGTCGTGACCTGCACCGCCACCTATACGGTCACACAGGCCGATCTGGATGCTGGCCAAGTGACAAATCAGGCAACGGCGGGCACTACCTTTGCCGGAGTGACGCCGGTGACTTCGCCTCCCGCAACGGAAACCGTGAATGCGGCGACGCAGCCGGAACTGACGGTGACAAAATCTGCCGCGACCTTGCCGATTGCCTCTGTCGGGCAGGTGCTTACTTATTCGATCGCAGTCGAAAATACCGGCAATCAGACGATTACCGCCGTTAATGTTACTGATCCGCTGCTGCCGGGGCTGGCCTGTCAGTCGCCCTCGCTGGCGCCGGGTGATGTTTTGAACTGTTCCGACACCTATACGGTGCAGCAAAGCGATGTGGATGCCGGCACGCTGGTCAACACGGTGGCTGCCAACGGGATCACCCCGTCCGGCGGGGCCGTGACCGGCACGGATACCCTGACTTTGGCAACGCCAGCAGCAGCACCGGCTGTACAGATCAGCAAAACCGCCGCGCCCACGCCATTCGGGCCGGTCGGCAGTGCGGTGACCTACAGCTTTGCGGTGCAAAACACCGGTAATGTGACGCTGAGCAATCTGACGGTCACCGACCCGATTGACCCGGCCTATTCCTGCGCCATTGCCACGATCGCACCGGGAAGCACAGACAGCAGTTGCAACCTGTCGCTGACTATCTCCCAGGCTCAGGTCGACGCAGGCAGCATCACCAATACGGCATCGGTTGTGGGATCGGATCCTTTCGGCACGCCGGTTGCCGATAGTGATACCATCACCACCGCTGGCCCGGCCCGGGTGCCAGGGCTGGAGGCCACCAAAACCGCGACTACCCCGACCGGAACCGCCGTCGGCAGTCTGGTGAATTATCTTCTGACCGTCGAGAATACCGGCAATGTTACGCTGAACGGGGTGACGATCAGCGATACCATAACCGACGGAAGCGGTGCGCCGACCACGCTGGATGCGCCTTTTGCCCTTGTTTCGGGCGATACCGATGGCGATGGGCTGCTGGATGTGGGTGAGAGCTGGCAGTATCAGGCCAGCCACACGCTGGTGCAGGCGGATATCAATGCCGGCGGTGTCATTAATACGGCAACGGTGGGGGCGACCGGCCCCGATGGTACGCCGGTCAGCGATGTGTCTGATGATGGAGACGACGGGGACGGCAACACCACCGATGACCCGACCGTCACCAGCATTCCGATCGCGCCGTCCCTGACCGCAACCAAGACCGTGACAACGGCCGGGCCATATGCCGCCGGCGATACGGTGGCATTCCTGATTGTGACCACCAACACCGGTAATGTGGATATCGACAACATCACCCTGGCTGATACAATGACGCGTGCAGATGGCACGGCCCTGACGCCGGACAGTATTGCACGGGTCCTGCCGGCGCCGCTGGACAACGGCGACAACACGCTGCAAGTTGGCGAGGTTCTGCAATGGACGGTCAGCTATACGCTGCTTCAGGTTGATATCGACGCGGGCGGCATTGCCAACACGGTAACGGTTTCCGGCACCGATCCCGGAGGCAACCCGGTCAGTGATGTCTCGGATGATGGGGATCCGACCGATGGTAACACCGCAGATGATCCGACTGAACTGGTAATAGCGCCGGCACCGACTCTGGATGTGGTGAAAACCGTTACCACTCCGGCAACGGCTGTGGGTGATACGCTGGTATTTCTGATTTCCGCGGAAAACACCGGCAATGTCACCCTTGGCGGCGTGACCCTGACGGATACCCTGACCCGGCTTGGCGGCGGCGCATTGACCCCGGACAGCGTGACGGCGCTTGGGGCGGATCCGGCAACCATAACCGTAGGTGAAACCGAACAGTGGGAGGTGCGCTACACCCTGACCCAAGACGATATCGACGCGGGGGGGGTGCAGAATTCGGCATCCGTGGCCGGAACCACGCCCGGCGGCGCTCCGGCAGGGGATGTGTCTGATGACGGTGATGACGGCGATGGAAATACCACCAATGATCCAACAGTGGCGGCTATCCCGGCCAATCCTTCGCTGGCCGTCAGTAAAACGGCCAATACACCGACGCGCATCCGGCCCGGTGTGTTCATGGTGACCTTCACGATTGCGGTAACCAACGACGGCAACGTGACTCAGAACGCGCTTCAGGTGCAGGATGATCTGACCGCTTTTGTCGCGCCGGCCACATTGCTGACGGCCACCGATCCGCCGGTTTTGCGGGTCACAGGCTTTGGCGGGGCGGTGGCCAACGGCGGCTATGACGGGGTTGCTGATATCGATACCCTGACAGCACCGGCGGTCCTGGCGCCCGGCGAGACCGGAACAGTTGAAATTGACGTTGTCTATGACATCACGGGCGGCAGCCCAGCCGGTACGAACGTGGCGGCGGTGACATCCGATCGGATTCCGGTTCCTGTGACGGGGTCAGCTGCGGTGGCTCCTGTCTCAGCTACGACGGATCTGAAGGCAACCAAGACCGCAAGCCCGAGTCAGGTGCGGCGCGGAGAATCGGTGACTTTCACGCTAACCTTTACCAACGACCTGCCAACTGCCGAAGCCGGCCTGACCCTGGTTGACGATCTGCCCGGTGGGCTGGTCTATATCGCCGGCAGTGCCACCTATAACGGCGGCGCGGTTCCGGCCCCGGTGCAGGCCGGTCGCAAACTGAGCTGGCCAGGGGTCAACCTGGCGCCGGCCGAAACCGTGACCATCACCCTGCAGGCGCGGGTGATTGGCGGCGGTGGCAGCTATGTCAACAAGGGCTATATCCTTGATCCGTCGGGGGCGCGGGTATCCAACCTGGCCACGGCCACGGTACGGGTTGAGCCAGAACATGTGTTTGACTGCTCGGATGTGATCGGCAAGGTGTTCGATGACCTCAACCATAATGGCTATCAGGATCAGGGCGAACCGGGCCTTCCAGGGGTGCGGGTGGTCACCGTGAAGGGCGTGCGCATCACCACCGATGATCACGGTCGTTTCCATGTGCCCTGTGCCGAACTTCCCTCGAATATCGGCACCAACTTCATCATGAAGCTGGATACGCGAACCCTGCCTACGGGCTATCGTCTGACCACGGAAAATCCGCGGGTAATTCGCCTGACAGCCGGAAAATTTGCCAAGCTGAATTTCGGGGCGTCGCTGTCCAATGTGATCGACATTGACCTGATGTCCCGCGCATTCATATCCGGGAGCGATGTACCGAAAGAGGCATTGGTTCGGGGCGTTGAACAGCTTGTGCAGCAAATGCAGGCCAAGCCTTCGGTCCTGCGGCTTTCATACATTCTGGACAAGGAGGACCGCAAAACCGCTGAAGCACGACTGGATGTTGTCGAGGATCTGATCCGCAAGCAGTGGAAAAATGCCGGCCGTTACAAGCTGAACATCGAGCGAACGATCAAGTGGGTGCAGTGAGGATGAGTGTGATGATTGTTAAGAACAAAACCGCGTTGATCCATCGTTTGTTGGGGGCCACTGCCATTAGTTTAGTTACCGCAGCTAATGCCTATGGTGGTGCCGGAGATTGTTCCCTAGTCGATGGTGTGTTGCCGCAAGGCTGCGATCAGAAAAATGCTGGAACGGTTGTCAACATGCCGGCTGGCGAAAACAACGAGCTTGATCGGGGTCGAGTGGCGGCCCCCGAGGGGTTTCTGATTTCGGTCAACGGAGAAACTGTTCACGGCGACAAACGGGTCGAGGATGTGATCCGGCGCACCGACATTGCCCTGTCAAAAGCCGATGTACAGGTGAAATTCGACGGTCTGGGCGTTACGCCCAGATTGGATCTGGAAACTGTTGGAAAACCGCGCGCCTATGAGGCGGGCGATACGGTAACATTTCAAAGTGCTACAAACTATCCGGCATGGTTGAAAAGGGGGGAAGTCAGGATTATCGACCGCAGTGCGGCTGGCGGGCCACGTACGATTGCGATATTGCCGATAAAACCGAACGGCCGGGCCAGTGTGACCTTGCCGCAAGGGCGCGATCTGGTAGCAGTGCATCGGGTCTATGACGCCCATGGGCGCTATGATGAAACCGACGCGCTGCCGCTGATGCGACGTGATGATCGCGGGTTGATTGATGGTGTTGACGACGGCAATGACAGCACGACACGGCGCCGGATTCCTGTGTCAGGCGGGGCAGTCACGGTTTTTGGTACATCCATAGCCTCCGGTGCCAAGGTGTCGGTCATGGGCGAATCCGTTCGCACCGATCCGTCCGGTAAATTCGTCCTTCAGCGCATATTGCCGGCCGGCGATCACGCGGTGGATGTCGATATTCACGGCAATGGCCAGAATGTCCATTTGGTGCGCGATCTGACCATTCCGAAATCGGAATGGTTCTATATTGGCACAGCCGATCTGACATTCGGCTACAGAGATCAGGAAATTGCCGGGAGCAGTGACACCTATACCAAGGGGCGTTTGGCGTTTTATGCCAAGGGCAAGACCCAGCAAGACGCTACGGTGACCGCTGCCGCCGATACGGGAGAGTCTGATATCGAGGATTTGTTCCGCGATTTCAACGACCGCGATCCGCGCCAGCTATTGTTACGCATTGATCCGGATCAGTACTATCCGACCTATGGTGATGACTCGACCTTTGAAGAGGACGCGCCGACCTCGGGAAAGTTTTACCTGAAAGTAGAGAGAGACGGCAACTTTGCTCTTTGGGGAAATTACAAGGCGCGTCTTTTAGGGTCGGATTATCTGCGTAATGAACGAACGCTCTATGGGGCCGAAGGGTTTTGGGCCTCGCAGCGGCAAACATCAAACGGTGACGCAAAAGCCGAGCTGACCTTTTATGCGGCCAGTCCCGACAACCTGCCCCAACGCGATGTGTTTCGCGGCACGGGTGGCTCGGTCTATTTCCTGCGCCGTCAGGATCTGTCGGTCGGATCGGAAACCGTTTCGGTCGAGGTGCGTGACGGCGTGACCGGGCGGGTTCTGTCGCGCCGCACGCTGGTTTACGGGCGTGACTATGACATCAACTATCTGCAAGGGGTCATCACCCTGACGTCACCGCTCGGCGGTTTCACCGGTGGCGGTGTGGTGGTCACGACACCGGGGGGCGAGGAGACCGTCAATCTTGTGGCTCAATACGAATATACGCCGACGGCAGGCAGTCTGGATGGCATGTCCTATGGCGGAAGGGTTCAGTCCTGGGCTAATGACAAACTGCGGTTCGGTTTTACCGGTATGGTGGAAAAGACCGGCGCGGCGGATCAGACAGCCTATGGTGCGGATATCCTGTATCAACTGTCGGAAGGCACCTATGCAAAACTGGAATATGCGCGCAGCGAAGGCCCCGGTTTCGGCTTCAGTTCATCAAGTGATGGGGGGCTGGTGGTTGTGGATACGGCGGCCTCCGGGGGCACAGGGGACGCGGTCAAGACTGAATTGCGGGCCGATCTGAAAGACCTTGGGCTCACGACCGAGGGATTCCTGAGCGCCTATTATGAAAAACGCAACCTGGGGTTTTCAACGCTGGACTATCAGGTCACGGCGACAACCGGCGATGAAACGCTCTGGGGATTGTCCGCCGAAGTGCAGCAAACCGAACGTCTGCGCTGGTCACTGTATTACGATGATTACAAGAATGCCGTCGGAGATATTAAACGCGAAGGCGGGGTTGAACTGACCTTCGCTACCAATGATCGTCTGACCTATGCATTGGGGATCGAGCATACCGACAAGAAAACCGCCACCGAAAACGGTCGGCGCACCGATGTTGCCCTTCGGGCGACGCTGAAACCAAACGACCGCTTGGAATGGTTCGTCTTTGGTCAGGCCACCTTGGACAATTCGGGGCTACCGGAGAACAACCGGATTGGCGCCGGGCTGAGCTATGATTTCGGCAATGGGTGGTCGGTTGAGGGTGAGCTGTCCGACGGCAATCTGGGCACAGGAGGCAAGGCCCTGCTCAGCTATGAATCCGACAAGAATAACAGCCTCTATTTTGGCTATGAACTTGACCCGGATCGTGAAATCACCGGTGTCACCTTGACAGGTCGGGATCACGGTAAATTCATTTTCGGCGGCAAGAAGCGCATAAATGACGACATATCCACCTATGCGGAAAATACCTATGATCTGTTTGGCGCCCGCCGCTCGCTCACCAGCGCCTATGGGGTGGAATATACTCCAAGCAGCTTTGTTGCCTATACCGGGGCGCTGGAAATCGGCACGATCAGGGATTCCATCAGCGGCGATTTCGACCGAACAGCGCTGTCTTTCGGGGTGCGTTATCAGGACGAGCGGCTGTCCGCGCGCGGCCGGCTGGAGTTTCGCCGCGAACGCGGGGTTTTGGGCGGCCCGGCCCGCAAATCCGATACCGTTCTGCTGACTTCGACAGCACGCTACAAGATAGACGAAACGCAACGCTTGGTTTTCAATCTGGATGCGACCAAGACCACCGGCACCTCTTCGACCATTCTGAACGGTGATATTGTCGACGCGTCGTTTGGCTATGCCTACCGGCCGATCGACAACGATCGTCTGAATGTGCTGATTAAATACCGGTTCCTATATGACATGTATGGCCAGCGGCTGAACGGAACCGATACACCGGGTCCGCGCCAGAAAAGCCATGTGTTCAGCATTGATGCCAGCTATGATCTTGATCGCCACTGGACGCTGGGAGGCAAATACGGCATCCGTCTGTCCGATAGCTCACCGGATGCGGCAACGGCGTTTAGCAGAAATGATGCCTGGCTGGCGGTTGTGAATGCACGATACCATCTTGTCCACAATTGGGATGGCCTGATTGAGGCGCGTGTTTTGAAAGCACGGCAGGCGGGCACCACGCAATACGGCGTGCTGGGGGCCGTCTATCGACATATGGGAAACAATGTCAAACTGGGCGTCGGGTACAATTTTGGCCGCTTCTCCGATGACCTGACGGATCTGACTTTTGATGATCGGGGCATATTTGTGAACCTTGTGGCAAAGTTCTGAGGTTCAGGCGCCTTTAGGTCCTGCCCCTTATGTATCTCGAAGATGCTAGGTCTACGCCCTAGGCTTTTGCTTGGTCGGATACAAAAACATCGGTGCCGGCTGCTTTCAGTTTTGCTGTCAGGGCATAGGGTGGTGGTGCATCGCATACCAGGCGGTCGATCCGGGCCAATGGGCAGACTTCGAACGATGCGAGGGCGTTGAATTTGCTTTGGTCCACCAGGATTGTCAGGGATTTTGACTGTTCGATCATCGCGCGGGCAACCTGTGCCTCTTCGATACTGTAGTTCATCGCACCGGTCCGGCCATCCAGGGCGCCTATGGTCAGGACGGCGTGATGCGCCCGGAAAGATCGTATCTGTTCGGTGACCACAGCCCCCACGGTTTGCCGGTTGTCTGGATGATATTCCCCGCCCAGCAGGTAGGTTCGCGTGTTGGAATTGCCCAGTGAAATTGTCCGCGCGATTTCTGTCGAGTTTGTAATAACGGTCAGCCCAGATGATTTTGCAATTTCCTCGGCAAAGTAAAGCGTTGTCGAACCGGTATCGATAAACAGGGTCTCGCCGCTGAGAAACAACCCGGCTGCGGTGCGGGCAATTCTCATCTTCCCTTCAACGTTTTCCGACATCCTTTGCTGAAATGGCCCCTCGCCGTAGGTGCGTGGAAGCGTGGCGCCGCCATGTATTTTCTGAATTTTGCCGGATTTGGCCAATTCGGTCAGATCCCGGCGAATGGTCTCACGCGATGTGTTCAGGCTTGCCGCCAGATCCTCTACCGACACTTTTTCGGATTTACGTATGATTTCAAGGAGGTGCGTATGTCTTCGTTGTACTTTCATGACGATTTCCAGTATCCAGATTCACCGTTTGAAAAACACACACGGTTTGCATGTTCATTGCCTGCCCGAACAGTCATTTGCGGAAGTTATACCAAGTTCCCGCCGATTTACAGGCGCAATTATATTGCCATCCGCCCCCAATTTCATCCTGGCCATCCGGGGTCGGCAGAAACCGGTTGCGGATAGCGATTTTGCACCAAGCCAACAAGAATCTGAACCTGCGCGCATATTTTACGGCATCAGCCGTTTTGATTTAAGCAAGAATACCTATGTGATAGATGTCGGGGCGCCACAGCCCGAAAGGCGATGATGCCCTGCCCTGAGTGAAGTGGAGGCTATCATGATCTACGCTGATTTCGACTCTGACAGGAATATCGTTGTTCTGACTCCAAAAGATGAGGTCACCGGCGCCGATCTACAGGCAATCAGCGCCAAAATCGACGATTATATCAACCATCACGACAAGGTGCCAAGCCTGGTTATCCGCGCTGACGACCTGCCACACTGGAAGAATTTTTCGGCGCTGCGGCAACATCTGAAACTGATTCACGAACACCATAAAATTGTGCCCAAGGTTGCCTTTGTAACAGATAGCCCGGCATTGTCTTTTGCAAGTGCCCTTGCACGGCAGTTCGTCAAAGCCAGGGTTCGCCGCTTCTCGGCCGCGCATATGGATGAGGCAATGGACTGGGCCGCGCGCCCGGATGATGATCCCGGCCGGTTCGAACTGATCAAAGGCCTGCCGCACGATGTTCTGGCCCTGCATGTCAGCGGGATCATAACCGCAGAGGACTACAGGAAAATGCTGGTTCCCACGGTTGAGGCCATGCTCAAGGAGCATGATCGGATAAAGGTGCTGGTCGTTTTTGATCACGCATTTGACGGCTATTCCGCCAATGCCATTTGGGAAGACCTCAAACTGGGGCTTGGCCATTTGCGGGCTTTCTCAAAGCTGGCCGTCGTCACCGATCTGGTTTGGTTGCGCCGCGCGGTGATGATTTTTTCACCGATTGTACCGGCCAGAGTAAAAACCTTTCCTCTCAGCCAACTGGATGCGGCGAAAGAATGGATCAAGTGGTAACGTGATTGGCTAGCGCGGCAACAGCCCCTTGGCCCCTCCGGCGATCAGCAGGGTCACATCCTTCAGGGCGGGAAAGGGAGGCAGAGCGCCAGGGACGGCAAGATACCGTGTTCTCCATTCCGGCGCGAATTTCTGCTTGAAGTTCCGCAGACCCTCGAAGTTGTAAAAACCGCCGCCATGGCGATAAAGAACCGAGCCGAATTTGGTCCAGAGCCGGCTGCCGTGGCGCACTTCCAGCCCTGCAAGCGGTGCCATGCCAAGGCTGAATTCTTCAGCGCCCGCATCACGATAATACTGTAGCAGTTCCACAAACAGGAATTCCATCATGTTGCTGCCGGCATCGGGCGT
This sequence comes from Marinosulfonomonas sp., assembly GCA_026984915.1. GTDB lineage: Bacteria > Pseudomonadota > Alphaproteobacteria > Rhodobacterales > Rhodobacteraceae > WFVA01. Next base: position 31,727 of record JALSRG010000068.1, read on the forward strand.
ATATCTCATCAGATCAATCGACAGACGCTTGCCGTCCGCGCCGCTCAGTATGCTGGCAAAGCCGACAATTTTTCCTTCGCGCCGAACAACCGCAATGGCAAAATGTTTCAGATATTCTGGATCAAAGCGGCCCATCGAGAACCCTTTTTCTGATCCGCCCCGCGTTTCCAGCCATTGATCGGAGACCACTTTGATCTGCCCGAGCAGTGTGTCGCTGATCGGTGCTGACAGTATCTGGACACTCAACCCGCTGCGAATGGCCTGATTGCGCACGGCCCGCATGTTTTTGAATTTCTTTCCGGAAAGAGAGAATTCCTGCAGTTTGACCACAGCTTCTTCTCCGATTTTATGCAGGGTGAGACCCATTTCCACCCACAGCGATAGATAGCGGTCGCTGACCTCATAGAAAACCGGGCGGGCATTGGCGTGATATGCGGCGTCATAAAAGGCCCAGGCCAGATCCCGGACCGAGGCTTCCGGTCCGACCGGATCGCCAAAGGCAACCCAGGATTTTCCCTGAACCGCAAACATGATGAAGGCGTCCTGGTTTTCGGAAAAGAAAAAGGACTTGTCGCCACTGAGCGCCAGATTGGCCTCGGGGTTGCTTTGCGCCTTCACAATTTCGGCAGCTTTGGCCAGGGAAGCGGCGTCCGGGGATTGTTTGCGTGCCCGGGCCGGTTGCAGGGCAAGATAGACCATGAAAAAGGTTAACAGCGCTGCGGCCAGCAAGCCGGCACGCATGGCGCGGGGCATGTTTTCGCCGCTGGCAAAGTGAAACCAGACATCCGACGAATAAGGCGTGGCGGCATGCATCAGCAACATGAACGCAATTGCGCCGATGGTCAGGCCGGCAACGATGACAAACCAGCCGGGAGAAAGCAGGTTTTGTGTCAGACGTGCCGAGCGAAAGAACTCTCGTCTGAGGGGCCACAAAACCAGGGCGGCGGCTCCGAGAAAAAATGCGCTTTTCAGGTCAAACCCGTTCAGAATGGATGCCAGAACCCCGCCGAGCAGCGTGGCCTGCATCAGCCAGAAGGCCGCAGATATGCGGCGCATCAGGCCCTGGGCCAGAAGGATCAGCACCACCCCCAGCGCAGCCGATAACATGGCACCGCTTTCCAGCAGCACGGCCATCAGGTAGCTGTCCGGGTCAATGTCATCGGGGCGAACGCTGGGCATCAGCGACATCAGGATCAGATAGACGCCAAGCCCGAATGCCGCTGTTCCGGTGACGGAGGGTGCTATGGAACTGATGGCCTTGCTGACGGGCTGCATCTGTTCGGGAATGGTGCCGAACAGGCGCGCAATGGGGCCAGAGGCCAGACGTGCCTCGTTTATGGCGACAAATACCATGGCCAGGGCAAACGGCGCCAGATAATAGATCATCCGAAACAGCAACAGAGAGGCCGCGACCTGATCCAGGTGCATGCCAGCGGGCAGCGCGGCGATGATGATGCTCTCAAAAACACCGACACCACCCGGCACATGGCTGGCAACCCCGGCAACAAGGGCCACGGCAAAAACGGCCAGGAAAGTCACAAAATCCGGCCCGCCGGCGGGCAACAGGATATAAAGGGTTGCAGCAGCCATTGTTGTATCAATGATCGAAAAAACCAACTGCCCGGCCAACAGGCCGGGGCGGGGAAACGGAATCTCCAGTTTGCGGATTTTCAGCGTCTTTCCGGTTGCGGAAAGATAGGCGATCAATGCCAGGGCAATCATCAGAACAGCCGCAGAAACACCGCGAATGGACAAACCCGTCCATGATACAAGTCCGGTCAGCGCCGACGGATGCAGCATCAGTGCAAACAGACCGATCAGGGTTATCCCAAGCCCGAAAGCCAGTGAAACGAAGGTCGATACCGCAGCCACCTCAAAGGCGTTCAAGCCGTAGGCCGAATAAATGCGATAGCGCACCGCACCACCGGAAACGGCGCCAACACCGATTGTATTGCCAAAGGAATAGCCAAGGAATCCGCCAACGATCACCGCGCGCAGGGGCACCCTTTTATTCAGATAGCGCAGGGCTGACCAATCGTAACCGATCAGCGCGCCATACCCGGCCAATGTCGTCAGAACTGCAGCGAAAATGGTTGTAGAGGGCTTGGCGCGGACCTGGGCAAACACTTCCTGCATGTCAACCGGCGCAAGCACACGGTACAGCGCAATAACCCCGGCAGAAAACAAACCCAAACCCAGCAGGATCGGCAGCAGGCGTTTGGCCTGAGCCCAATAAACCCGAGGAGCCTGTTCGGTTTTTTCCTGTGTTTCTGCGTTCACCTGCTGCTCTCCCTCGGGTTCTTTCTTTTGCTTTTTTTTGTTTGGGTGGGCAAGGGCGAAATAAAAAGCGGCCCCCGTAGGGGCCGCTTTGTGCCATTGTATTGTGTTTACGAGTTTGGAAGTTCCGCCCCGATATACAAGGACGTGCCATTTCTGTTGATCCGCAGCAGGATGGCCTTCTTGTCTCCGGCAGATTTCAGTGCGGCCGCCAAATCCTGTGGCGTTGCCACCGGTTTGTTGTCGGCTTCTTCGATCACATCGCCGGGGCGCAGTTTTTCTGCATTTGGGCTGTCTGGATCAATTTGGGTGATGACAACACCTTTTTCGCCGTCTCTCAGCCCCAGCCGTGCCGCAGTCTCTGGTGTCAGAGGCTCGACTGTAATTCCGAGGGCATCCGGCGAAAGACTGCCGAGTTTGTTGCCCGCAACAGCCATTTTGTCAGAAGACAGATTGCCGATCGTCACGTTCAGGGTTTGCTCCTTGCCGTCACGCAGAATGGTAAGCTCTGCCTTTGAGCCGGCCGGAAGCGCGGCAATGAGGCTTGGCAACTCATGCATCTGGGCAATTTTCTGACCATTTACCGCAAGGATGACATCGCCTGTCTTCACACCTGCCTTCAGGGCAGGGCTGTCAGGCTGGACATCGGCAACAAGGGCGCCCTCCGTTTTTTCCAGGCCCAGAGCCTGTGCCAGAGCCGGCGTGATTTCCTGGATCTGGACCCCAAGCCATCCACGCGAAACGACACCGTTTTCACGAAGCTGCTTGACAATCGATTGAACGGTTCTGGCCGGAATTGAAAAGCCGATACCGACAGAGCCGCCAGAGGGGCTGAAAATTGCGGTATTCATTCCAACAACTTCGCCTTTCGTGTTAAACAGCGGGCCACCGGAATTGCCTCGGTTGATAGCGGCATCGGTCTGGATGAAACTGTCATAAGGGCCCGAATTGATATCGCGACCAAGTGCGGAAACGATCCCTGCGGTGACTGTCCCGCCCAGGCCAAAGGGATTACCAACCGCGACCACGGCGTCGCCAACCCGCACCGTACTGGAATCGGCAAAGGGAACCGTCGGCAGATTTTCAGCATCTTCCAGTTTCAGCAATGCGATATCCGTGAGCGGATCCGTGCCGACGACTTTTGCGCTATAGGTCTTGCCATTCTGGAGTTTCACTGTGACCTTGATCGCGTTTTCAACCACATGATTGTTGGTGACAACTTCACCATCCGCCGTGACAATAAAACCGGATCCCAGTGCCTTGCCCTGTTGCGGTCCCTGATCCGGTCGCTGTTGCGGAAACGGAAATCCCGGAATGGGCGGAAACCCCGGCGGCAGCGGAATAGGTGCAGCCTGCGGTCCGGCATCGGGCCTTTTTACGGTGACTTCAATGAACACAACTGCGGGGGAAACCTGTTCAACCAGATCAGCATAACCGGCAGGCGGTGCATAGGCATGGGCCTGGTATGTTGTCGTCATGCCCACTCCGGCAATGATCGTGGACGCCAGCACCAGGGCCTTGATGGAGTTTGTTGTTGTTTTTGCGAGTTTCGGGAGCATTTTCTTTTCTCCTAGAGTGATTGTCATTCCGTTACTTTTCATGTTTTTTCCGGGGTTGCGGTTGATCAAAGGGCGCGGCGCGAGGGCCTTGGGGTAACAGTTGTGGCTAATTTCCCCGCGCCGCTATAACCCCGGCACTGCTCGGGATCGCTATCAGAAATAGGGCTTCAGTTTTGCTTTGCGCTGTCGGTCAGTTTACAAATTCGTAAACTCGGGGCGTGGTGGGTGCCCCTGCCTTGAAAAACCTTGCGAAACCGTAAGGTTGTGCCCATCTGGCTGTAAGGGCAATATGCGACACAAACGGCCAGAATCATCATTCCGAAATGTTGTTGGTATCTTATGAAAATCCTTATTGCAGAAGATGATCCTCAGACCGCAGACTATTTGCGCAAGGGGCTTACCAGCGAAGGGCACAATGTGGACCATGTGCCCAACGGACGCGAGGCGCTGACGCAGGCAACATTGCAGCCTTATGATCTGTTTCTGGTGGACAGGATGATGCCGGAACTGGATGGCCTGGCCCTGGTCAAGGCGTTGCGTGCGGCCAAAATCACATCTCCGATCCTGTTCCTGACTGCACTTGATGGGGTTGACGACCGTGTTGAGGGGCTGAATGCCGGGGCGGACGACTATCTGGTCAAACCATTTTCGTTTGCCGAACTTTCCGCCCGTATTCAGGCGCTGGCCCGCCGACCGGCGATGCAGGCCGACACAACGGTTCTGAAGGTCGGAGATCTCGAGATGGATCTGGTCCGGCGAATTGTCACGCGCGCAGGGCAGGTGATTGATTTGCAACCACGCGAATTTCGCTTGCTTGAACATCTGATGCGGACCCGGGGGCGCGTACAGACGCGCACCATGTTGCTTGAGGCGGTCTGGGGTATTCATTTTGACCCCAATACAAGCGTGGTTGAAACCCATATCAGCCGCCTGCGGGCCAAAATTGACAAACCGTTTGAGACTTCGCTTCTGCATACCGTGCGCGGGGCTGGTTACATGCTCGGCTCATGACCGGCCGACACCATATACGGGATTTCTTTTCACCACTTCGCGCTCTGACCTTTTCAGCGCCATTGCGGTTGGCTGCACTTGTATCGGCCATATTCGTTGTTGCAACCCTGGTTGCCGGCGCCATTTCATTTTTTGTCCTTGCGGACCAGTTGCGGACACAACTCCAGAAAGACGCCCGTCAGATGGCGGAAAATCTGGCCGCAACCTATCAGGTGGCCGGCCTGCCGGAATTGCATGCACAAATTGCCACCAACGTTGCAACGACCCGTGGTGGCGAAAACCTGTATCTTTTCATGGACAACAGTAAAAATGCGGTTTTCGGCAATTTTGTCATAGATAAACCGTTTACCGGCCCGCGCGACCTGTCGGGGGGCAAGGATATCATTCTGCCCTATGCAAAGGGAAACGGCATCGGACAGCATTTTGTCGCCTTCGGGCTGCGGCTGCCGGCAGGATGGATTATAACCGCCCGCGACACCCGCGCCATTGCTGCCACACAACGCATTCTCATGGGGGCAATCGGCTGGGGGCTGGGGGTGGCCATGTTTGCCTCTGTGGCACTGGCTTTTGTTCTTGCGCGGCGGACGGAGCGGCGTATCGCCAAACTCAACCGTTTGCTGGATGACGTGGCTCAAGGAAATCTGTCTGCGCGCTTTCATGATGTGCGCCCGCGCAGCGATGATATCGGGCGGGTGGCGGCCTCGCTGAACACTATGCTGGACCGCCTGTCCATGACAGTCGACAGCCTGCGTCAGATTTCCAACGATGTTGCACATGATCTGCGTACCCCCCTGACGCGGCTGCGCAACCGGTTGGAGCCGTTGCTTTCGCAAAAAGACCTGCCAGAGTCTGCCGCGCAGGAACTTGAACTGGCCGTTGGCGAAGTCGAAGCCATTGTGAAAACCTTCAATGCGGTCCTGAGAATCGCGCAGATCGAGGGCGGAAATGCGCGTCCGCGAACAGAATCGGTTGATCTGAATGATCTTTGCAGCACCGTATATGAAATGCTGGATCCGGTGGCAGAAGAAATGGGGCACGCGCTGGAAGTGTCGCTGTCCGAACATCCTGCAATTGTCGAAGGCGACAGGGATATGCTGGCGCAAGCCGTTGTAAATCTTGTGGAAAACGCTTTTACACATACCCAGGAACCCGCGCATATTACCCTTGAGGTCGAGGTGAAGGATGGCAGGGCCTGCCTGCGGGTTTCCGATAACGGGCCGGGTATCCCGCCGGATGAACGAGAGTTGGTCTTTCGCAGATTCTATCGGCTGGAAAAGAACCGCAGCAAGCAGGGCAGCGGGCTGGGGCTCAGCCTGGTGGCGGCAATTGCCCGGTTGCACGGGGGGAGGGTCGAGTTAGCGGACAACAACCCAGGCCTGACAGCAAGCATTTGTTTTTCAACGATATAATGGTTTTTCGTGACTGGATGATCATGCCCTGCGAAGGCTATGTCGGTAAAATGTTTCGGGCTTAAACGAATCTTCATTGATTGCGCCTTTTCTTACGTCTGAATCGATCAAGGTTTGCCAGCAATCGCGGCGAAATGCCGGGCCTGTGGCGCACACCCGTTCAGGAGACGTGGAATGAAATTTTTCAACGATATGAAAATTGCTGTAAAACTGCCGCTGACAATGGTTCTTGTTGGTGCGCTGGTATTGGGGGCGGTGGGTCTGGTTGCTGTTGTTACGGCCCGAAATGCGCTTATTGAAAATGCTGAAAACAAATTGCAGCTTGCATTGGATGCGAGCAAGGCCAGGATGGAAACGCGGCTTGATGCGATACGGAGCACTTTGCAAAATCAGTCGACCAGCCCGCTCATGCGGGGGGCGATCATCGATTTCGGGGATGCCTGGACTGCTCTGCCAGGGGACAAGTCGCGCTATCTGCAAACGGCATATATCAGTGAAAACAGGTTCCCCGAAGGCAAACGGGAGCTGTTGGATTTTGCCGAGGACAAGTCCGCATACAGTCGGGCCCATCGCCGGTATCACCCGTATTTCAGGTCATTCTCCAAGCTGAACGGTTTTTCGGACCTGTACCTTTTGGATGCGAATGGCAATGTGATTTATTCCGTTCAGAAATACGGGGATTTCGGCAGCAACGTACTTTCGGGTGCAGGGAGGGATGAAAAACTGGGAAATTTGTTCGCACAGATGCAGAAAACATCGCTGCAGGATCTGTCGGAAACGAAATTGTATTTTTCAGACCTGGCCCCTTATGGACCCGCCAAGGACCAGGTGGCCAGTTTTCTGATGGCCCCGATTCTGGCGTCCAACGGCGCACAGCTTGGGGCGTTGGCGGTGTCAATGCCGGCAAGCCTGCTGACCGGTGATCTGATCCGTTCAACCGGGATGGGAAAGACCGGTGAAAACCTGCTTGTGGGAAGCGACTTCCTGATGCGCAACCAGTCTCGTTCGCACAAGGAACCAACACTCTTGCGGACAGTTGTGAAAACCGAGGCGGTCCAACGGGCGCTGAAGGGCGAATCTGGCATAACCCGCGGGGTTGACGGCTCTGGCACAAAAGTCATATCCGCCTTTGCGCCATTCGGATTTCTGGGGGCGAACTGGGCGCTTGTTTCCCAGCAATCCGAAAAGGAATTGCTTGCCCCGGCCAATTCACTGATGCAGCGCATGCTGCTTGAAGGCGTTGGCCTTCTGGCATTGATTGCAATCGCCTCTCTGTTCGTCGCCACGGGGGTTTCCGGCCCCCTGAAAAAACTGACGAAATCCATGCGAAAGGTTGCCGCAAAAGACTATGATTGCCCGATCGAGGGCACTGCGCGCAAGGATGAGATCGGCGAAATGGCCGAGACCTTGCGCGAGTTTCAGGGGAGTTTGAAAGAAGCTGATGAAGCCTCCGCCGAAAGACTGTTCAAGAGTGCGGCTTTTGTTGGCTGTTCTGCCGGACTGATGATGGTCGATCAGGACTTTATCATCTGTGACCTCAACCCGGCGATTAAAAAGTTGTTTAAGGACTATGAGGAAGAGTTTCGCAGTATTTGGGATGGGTTTGAAGCGAACAGAATAATTGGGCAAAGCATGGATGTTTTCCATATGCGGCCGGCGCATGCTCGAAATATTCTGTCCGATCCGGCAAACCTGCCCTTTTCGACTGACATAAAAGTCGGTTCCGCGCGGTTTTCCTTGGATATCAACGCGATAGAGGATTCCGCCGGGCAGCAGATTGGTTGTGTCATCGAATGGAAGGATGTTACCGATACACGTATGAACAGTGCTATTCTGGCGGCCATGGACAAGCATCAGACCCGTCTTGAATTTGATCTGGACGGGTGCCTTTTATCGGCAAACGAAAACTTCATGCAACTCGCAGAAGTCACCCTGGATAACATCAAGGGCATACCGATTGCGGATATGTTCCATTTCGATCAGGAACTGGCACGAAAAAATGGTCCGGTTATGGATCGGCTGAACAACGGAGAATCGATATTCGGCCGTTTTGAGGTTGTTGCCGGACAGGAAAAGACACTTCTTCTGGATGGCGCTTTTACGCCTGTGCTGGATCGGAGAGGTGTTCCAATGCGCTACATTCTGATTGCCAAGGATGTCACGGGTGTACATCAGCGCATGGAAGAGGCCGCTCAGTTGCGGCAGGAAATGGAACAGGCACAGACCGCCGTTGTTGATGCGTTGCGTATCGGGTTGAGAAAGCTCTCTGAAGGTGATTTGACCGCCCAGATTTCAGAGGCTTTTACCGAGGACTACGAGCAGCTCAGAACAGATTTCAATCTGGCTTCGCAGACGCTGAAAGAGGCCATGGTTCAAGTGATCGAAAATGCCGAGTCCATTCGCAATGAAGCATCTGAAATCAGTACTGCAGCCGACGATCTGTCACGCCGTACAGAGCGTCAGGCAGCAACTTTGGAAGAAACCGCATCCGCATTGGATGGGTTGACAGCCAGTGTACGGGCTTCCGCCGAGGGGGCAGGACGTGCCAACCAGGTTGTCTCAGAGGCCAAGGCGAATGCCGAAGCCAGCGGAGAAGTTGTCAGTGAGGCGGTAGAGGCCATGGGCGAGATTGAAACATCTTCCGGCCAGATATCGAAAATCATCAGTGTTATTGATGACATCGCTTTCCAGACAAACCTGCTGGCTTTGAATGCTGGTGTTGAGGCGGCGCGCGCTGGGGAAGCAGGACGCGGATTTGCAGTTGTTGCATCGGAAGTCAGGGCACTTGCGCAAAGATCTTCTGAGGCCGCACGTGAAATCAACGTATTGATTTCCGCCAGCGGTCAACATGTGAAACGTGGCGTAAATCTGGTTGGTGAAGCGGGCGAAGCTCTGAAAAGCATTGTAGCCTCGGTTTCCGATATTTCGCGGCATGTGTCCGAAATTGCCGGGTCCGCAGAAGAGCAGTCCGGCGGACTGGCAGAAATCAATGCGGCCGTCAATCAACTGGACCAGGTAACCCAGCAAAATGCAGCGATGTTTGAAGAAACCACTGCGGCAAGCCACGCGCTTACGCAAGAAGCGGAAACCCTTTCCGATACAATGGCCAGGTTTCGCACCGAGCAAACGGGTGAAAACGTCATAGAGACGACAAAGTTTCAATCTGCACGTGAGACTGTGGTTGAGAGCCGGTCCATTGCGTCTGACGGCCAGCAAGTGCAAGCCGGCGGTGCTTCGCTTGCTGTTGCAGAGGAACCCCAGCAATTTGATGACTGGGAAGATTTTTAGCAACAACCATCAAGGATGATTTTATGTCTTGAAAGCCATAATGGCCTGAAACAGCGTGCGGAAGATTGAAAACAAAACAGCATGATCAGTGAACAGCTCATCAACATTACGCAAGGCGAATTCGTTGCTATTTCTTCCAGCACGGTATGTGTTACGACGGTGCTGGGGTCCTGTGTTGCGGCATGCCTATGGGATGAAAATGCCGAAGTCGGGGGAATGAATCATATTCTTATGCCGGAAAGCACTAGAAAGCCGGAAGAATTGAACAGGTATGGAGTGAACTCCATGGAAATCCTGATCAACGAGATCATCAAGAAAGGTGGCAGCAAAAAATCACTCCAGGCAAAGGTCTTTGGTGGCGCCTCGATGATGCAGAGACTTGGTGATGTTGGAAAGCGAAACGCAGAGTTTGTCCTTAGGTTTCTGGAGGCAGAAGGCATTCCGTGTCGCGCCAAAAGCCTGGGCGGAACCAGAGCACGGCGCATACAGTTTTGGCCTGCAAGCGGAAAGGCTCGTCAAAAGTTTTTAGGTTTGCAATCGGATCTGCAGGAGCCTTTTGCCCTAAAACCAAAGACCATACAGGGGAACTCTGTTGAGCTTTTTTAAGGTCGGTCATTAAGGGTGATCTGCTCCCCAAAATGAATCGCCCCGAGATCACCGGGGGCCATAAGCTTCATTCTGCACGAGCATATAGAGGGTGTCATGATGCATATAGTAATTTTCTTTGGTCTCGGATGGCGGGATGTTTTCTGATCGATTCCAGAAGACGCCGGTTCTTGAATTTGGTCTGTGCGCTAAAGTGAACAACTTGGATGTCAATACGACCTAGGGTTTTTTGTCTGAAATCCGTGGAATGCGTTTCAAATAGGCGGCAATCGCCATTAAATCGCTGTCCCCAAGATGGGAAAGGTTGTCGATGACTTCCACCATGGCCCCGCCGGCGCTGTCGTAATCCGGCGTGAAGCCGCTTTTCAGATAGGCCGCGATATCCGGTTCAGACCAGTCGAGCCGGGCCGGGGTGATATTCGGAATTCTGCCTTTCCCCGTCAGGTTTGCTGCCCCCGCCAGCCAATGATCTGTCCTGAGCCCCCCCAAAAGGTTGCGCGGCGTGTGGCATTCCCCGCAATGGCCCAGCGCCTCGACCAGATAGCGCCCTTGTGTCTCTGCTTCGTTCAGGGTTCCTGTCACCACCCAGCCGTTGCGCAGAAAAAGCCGTTTCCAGAGACCCAGACCACGCCGGAAGGTGAAAGGAAAGGGAAGTTGATGCGGTTTGTCGGCTGTCGTTGCGGCGGGCAGAGTGGCCAGAAAAGCCCGCAATGAAACGACATCGGCAACAGTCATGTGCTGGTAGGTTGTATAGGGGAAAACCGGATAATAATGGCGCCGCTCCGGCGAGGTGCCAAAGTGCAGGGCGTTATAGAGGTCCAGTGCACTCCAGGAGCCGATGCCATTTGTCGGATCCGGAGAAATATTCGGTGCAACAAATGTGCCAAACGGACTCGGGAAATGCCGCCCGCCCGAAAGGATGAGCATGGCGTCGCCCTCGGCCTTGGGGGCCGCATGACACGCGGCACAGCCTGCGGCATAAAAGACAATGCGGCCCCGCTCCAGATCAGGTTTTATGCCGGCGGTGATGTCACCGGATGCGGTTTGGGGGCGGCTGAGCCCCCAGAAGGCAAATGCGGCCAGCAGGAGCAGGCCGGCGATGTACTTGATGGCACGCATGGCAAACCCGTCCGGAAAAATCCCGTGTTTTCAATAGGACAGGTGCTATTCGTCTTTTGGTTTGCGGTATTCCTTGTGGCAGGCCTTGCAGGCCCCGCCCAGTTGCCCCAGTGCGGCCTTCATCGAATCCAGATCCGTGCCGGCGGCTGCGGCCATGACGTCTGTCGCCGCTTGCAGGTCGCCGAATTTCTTGCCCACATCATCCAGGTTGTCCCAGATTTTCGGCAGGGCTGCCGTGTTGTCAAAGGAAAAGCTGTCAGACCCTTCTGGCCAGGCCCCGGTCATGTCCAGCCTGGCCACGGACTGAAGGTTGGCCGCTGCGGCCGCGGCCCGTTTTGCATCATAGGGGATTGCACCTTTGGCCATTCCGCCCAACTGGCTGATGTTGAATGCAAAGAGGCGCATTTGTGACTGGCGCGCAGTTATCGCGTTGTCATAAGGCCCGGCGGCCATGGCAACGGTTGCAAGGCAAATGGCGGCACTGGCGGCGGTCAGTCGTTTCATTGTCGGGGTCATCTTTATCTCCTCTGTCGCGCTTGGTATTTTGCAAGCTAGCATATTGCAGCGGTTCGTGGCGCGAAAAAATACCGCCAAGGCCGATAAATATTTGTTCTTCTCCGGGGAATAAATTTGCGGACCCGGTGTTCGCGCATGGGAAATGCGCGCGGTTTCGGGTCAGGGTCGGGTCAGGGGCGAGGGATGCGAAAGCCGCGGCCGGGGCGTGGATCAAGCTGCATCCAGTCCGGCAGGCCGACAAAACGTTCCAGAAAAACCAGAATGAGACATATCCCAATGATTGACAGCACCAGAATCACCTGTTTTTTGCTTGGGGGGTGACGGGCCCATCTGGCAAGGCGCAGAAAGAATTTCGGGTTATAGGGTGACATGGGGGCAGGCTACGTGTTTTCGCCATGAACGCAATGATCAATCTGACGCTGCCCTCAAAACCGAAATCCGACAGCCACATCCAGGCGCGGATCGCTGCCACTCGTGCTGTTGTCGACAACGCTGCCTTTGATATAGCCGTTTTCGAGGAAATCGTATTGGGCGCCGACCCCGTAAAAATTTGTTGCGTCGGTGCTGCGTTCATGTGCAAGTCCGAGGCTTAGCTTGAAACGTTCGTTCAATGCGTAGTCGAGCAACCCCTCCAGCAGCTCTGTGCTGGCAGCCAGGGGACTTTTGCGATAGCGCAGCGCGCCGTGCAACTTTTCCATCTGCGCTTCGGCGCCAAGCGAATAACCGGTTCTGCCCTTGCCGCCGCTTTCGACGCGTTCGACACTTCCGAAAACCGCGATGCTGGTGCTGGATCTGTTTTGGAAAACCGGCGTGTGAAAAGCCAGGGCATAGCTGCTCATGTCAGAACCAGCGGTGTTGATTCTATGGGCAGATGCACCGATAAGTGCGTCGCCGAGTGCACCATCATAGCGGATTCCATAGCTGTCTCCGCCTTGCCAAAGGCCGGAATTTACCGCCGAACCAAAGGCAAGCCTGAACAGGGTATCAACCTGTGTCGAATTGCTGAAAACCATCGTGGGGCCATATCCCCGCTCAACCACGCTACGGGGATTTCCGATGGAAAAACGACCGATGAAGCTGTTGTAGCTCAGGGATGGATAAAGGGCATTTGCGTGCAATCCCTGTTCGCCAAAACTGTCAAATCCCAGTTCAAGCCCCAGCCCGGTGCCGTCTGCGGGGCGGAAACCCAGATCGATATCTGTCCGGTAATAGGCGTCAGCCCTGTCGGTCGTATCTGCAAGGCCAAGTTCGCCATAGCCCTCAAGAAAAAAACCTTCGGACAGGCCGGATGACTGTGCGCCAGCCGCAACGGGCGGCATGAGCAAGACAAATGCCGAGAGCAAACCCGACCAAAAAGCCGCGTGCGACAATTTTCGTCCTCCGGAGCACTACGCCCCATTCCCCGAGATTATCATAAAGGCAACCCGGGGATTCTAGCAGGCGTATCTTTGCAACAGTCCGCGCAGGAACTGCGCCATTAATGCAACCTTGGCGGAAAAGGG
>JALSRG010000069.1 GCA_026984915.1 Marinosulfonomonas sp.
CCTAGGCAGAAGAGCCGTTGCTGCGGTTCAGGCCTCTGGCGCGCTGCCGATCGGGTTTCCAGCGTCGGTGTATCCAGAACCATTGATCCATGTGTTCGCGCACGATGGCTTCCAGCGAGTCGTTTAGCGCCTGGGTCATTGTCATCGGATCGGTATGCGCAATCGGTGCATCGACCTGCAGCCGGAAATCCAGACCATTATGGCGTCTGATCCCGTAAATGGGGACGAGTAATGCGTTGTATTTCAGGGCCATTTCCGCTGCGGAAAGGGCCGTCGGGGCAATTTTTCCGAAATAGGTCACCGGTGCCCCATGCCCCATGTACTGATCGACCAGAAACCCGGTCATCCCGCCCGAGCGCAGAAACTTCAGCATCTGCCCCAGGCCTTTGCGCCCGCGTGCAAACAACGGTTGGCCAATGCGGGAAATGGCGCGTTCATAATGCGCATTGAAATAGGGGTTTTTCATCGGCATGTATATTGCCCCTACCCGGTATCCGCGGGCAATCAGGGCTGCGCGGGGTGCATCATAGTTGCCGAAATGCCCGGTGACCAGAATGACCGGGCGCTGGTCCTTGTCAGCCTGTTCCAGGGCTTTGGCGCCGGCGCCTTCCAGCGGCAGGTCTTTGACCCTGTCGATAAATTTCTGACCGGAATAGATTTCAATGATGCTGCGGCCGGTGTTGTTCGGAACTGCCCGCACCAGACGCCGCACCTCGGATTCCGGCAAATCCGGGCAGACATGCGCCAGATTTGCGCGAATGCGTTTATTGTACCCGGCCAGGGGTGCAATGATGCGTGATGTCACCATGCCAAACAGCGGTATCCGCAACCGGTACGGCAGAAGAAGGGCTGCGCCAAACAACCCGCGCAACGCAAGGTTGGTCAGGTAATCTCCGACGCCCGCCCTTTTCCTTGTCTGCGCCATCGCCTGCCTTTGATCGCCTGATTGGTGGGCACGCGTGCCCGAGGTTTCGACGTGCAGACATAAGGCGACTGCACAAGGATCACAAGTCAAACAGATCACCCGCCCGGGACTTACAGAGAATTGGCAACAAGGCGAAACATGGCAATATTCCGGTCAGCAACGCCGGGCTCGCGGAAATTCCGGTCGGCGGAATTGACGGCAATGACAACAGCTTGCGGCCGGTTGACATAGATATACTGGCCGTAAATACCGCGCGCCATGAATTCGCCCCCGGCGCCACCTGCCGGCACCCACCACTGATAGCCGTAACCGATTTTCCCCGGTCTGGTGGGGGCGCTGGCGCGGGTTGATTCCAGCACCCATTGTTCGGGGACGATCTGCCGCCCGTTCCATCGGCCATTGTTCAGAAACATCTGGCCCAGTCGGGCGTAGTCGCGTGTCGTCATGTTCAGCCCGCCCAGCACAAAGGCAACGCCCCTGCCATCAGTCAGATAATAAGGAGCCTTTTCCAACCCCATCGGGATCAGCAGCTTTTCCTCCATCAATTCGGGAATGGGCCGCCCGGCGGCGCCGCGAATGACCATGCCGATCACATGGGTATCGATAGAGACGTATTTCCAGGTTTTGCCAGGGGGCCCCGATCTGTCGGTGATGCCGGCGGCAAAATCATCCATCGAACCTCCGAGCGCAAGAATTCGCCCCATGCGGTTGATGTCGGAATTGTAATCCAGATAATCCTCGTCAAATTCCACGCCGCTGGCCATGTTCAGGACATTGCGGATGGTTGCACCATCATAAGCGCTGTTTTTCAGCAAGGGGGCATATTTGGTGACCGGATCGTCAAGCGATGCAATGCTGCCCTCTGCCAACAGGATGCCAAACAGGGCCGAAAGATAGCTTTTCGCAACCGACCAGGAAATGCGCAGATCGTCCGGCGCAGTGCCCTGGAAGTAACGCTCGGCAACAATTTTCCCGTCTTTCAGAATGACCAGCCCTGTTACGGCACGGTTGCGGATCCAATCTGTTGTTTCATCGGGCAGCGATATGGGGTTTCCCTTTGCAAGCTCACTGACCGGACCCGAGCCGATGGGCAACGGCCTGGACAGAAACATCGTGTCCATATGGCTGAAATTATTGACGATTTTCTCTTGGCGGAACAGGCTGTTCACCGCAAGCAGGCGCCTGATCTCATCGCGTTTCCAAAATGCCAGCGCGGCGGCAACAACCAGCAACACCAGAATGCCGCGGACAGAGTATCTGAGAATACGTTTCATAAGCCCCCCCTTAAGCTATTGATAATAGCAAACATAAGGGGGAAAGCGAGGCAATACTGACGTCGCGGCCGCCTTGTTTTCCCAGCGCTTTAGAATTGAAGTGATGTGTTGCAGGATGAATAGATCCGGCCCCAGGTTTGGTCAGGGTGTTTTTCGTTTACTCCCATTCAATGGTTCCCGGAGGTTTGCTGGTAATATCATAGGTCACGCGGTTGATGCCTTCGACTTCGTTGATGATCCGGGTTGCGGTTTCGCCAAGGAATTCGTGGCTGAACGGATAGTAATCCGCGGTCATCCCGTCCACCGAAGTCACCGCCCGCAGTGCGCAGGCAAAATCATAGGTGCGTCCGTCGCCCATCACACCGACCGTGCGCACCGGCAGGATTGCGACAAAGGCCTGCCAGATGTCATCATACAGCCCGTGTTTGCGGATCTGGTCGATGTAGACCGCATCGGCCTTGCGCAAAATATCCAGCTTCTCGCGGGTGATTTCGCCGGGGCAGCGGATCGCTAGACCCGGACCGGGGAAGGGGTGGCGGCCGATAAAGGATTTGGGCAGGCCCAGTTCGACACCCAGCGCGCGCACCTCGTCCTTGAACAATTCGCGCAGCGGCTCGACCAGTTTCAGGCCCATCTTTTCGGGCAGGCCACCGACATTATGATGACTTTTGATCGTCACCGAGGGGCCGCCGGAAAAGGAAACGCTTTCGATCACATCGGGGTAAAGCGTGCCCTGGGCCAGAAACCTGGCCCCGCCCACTTCGCCCGCGTGTTTCTGGAACACATCGATGAACAGTTTGCCGATGATCTTGCGCTTGGCTTCCGGATCGGACACGCCGTCCAGCGCGCCCAGAAACAGCTCGCGTTCGTCCGCATGGATCAGCGGCATGTTGTAATTGTCGCGGAACATCTCGACGACTTCTTCGGCCTCGTTCTGGCGTAGCAGCCCATGGTCAACGAAAACGCAGGTCAGTTGATCGCCGATCGCCTCGTGGATCAGTACCGCGGCCACCGAGGAATCAACCCCGCCGGACAGCCCGCAGATCACCTTGGCGTCCCTCACCTGTTCGCGGATCTTGCGGATTGCTTCCTCGCGATAGGCGCCCATGGTCCAGTCGCCGGTGAACCCGGCCAGCCGGACAAAGTTTTCATAGAGTTTTGCGCCGTTCGGGGTGTGGTGCACCTCGGGGTGGAACTGCACGGCATAGAAATGGCGGTCCGGATCGGCGGTGATCGCATAGGGCGCGTTGGGCGAGGTGCCGTAGACCCTGAATCCGGGCGCGATCTTGGAAACATGGTCGCCGTGGCTCATCCAGACCTGTTCGCGGTCATCATCACCGGCGAACCAACCCTCAAGCAGCGGCAGGCGTTCGGATGTCGGGGTCACCCAGGCGCGGCCGAATTCGGCGGTGCCGTGGCCGGTTTCCACCTGACCGCCCAGCATCTGCATCATCACCTGCTGGCCGTAACAAATGCCCAGCACCGGTACGCCCATCGAAAACAGGCTTTCGGGCGGGCGCGGCGAATCCGCATCAATCACGCTGTTGGGACCACCCGAAAGGATCACCGCCTTTGGCGCGAATTCGGCCAGAAAGGCATCAGTCACCTTGTTGAACGGGTGGATTTCGCAATAGACGTTCAATTCACGCAGGCGTCGCGCAATCAGCTGCGTCACTTGCGATCCGAAGTCGATGATAAGAAGGCGGTCATGTGTAATATCTGTCATGGCTTGGCAATAGGCGGCGGAATCGGATTGATCAAGCACCCGCATGTCGCTTTCGCCTCTCAAAGGCCGGATTTCTTGCGAAACACGACCCGTTTTCATGTATCAAGAGGTGTTGGCAAGGGCCAGAACTGCGCCCGGCCGCAGCAAGCACATACAGACAGGGATTTCAGGATGGCAACAGAGCGAGCAGGCAGACGGAAACGGGGCGGGGGCGGTGCAGCGCGGCGGGCGGAACGCACGGCTGTGCGGATCGAATCGGCGAAATATATCGAGCGGAATATCCCGAATTTTGAAATCCTGGATGAAGAAGCATTGCTGATCATTGAGCAGAATGCCGAAACCGTGCTGGAAGAAATCGGGGTCAATTTCGTTGACAATCCGGAGGCGCTTGAACTTTGGCGCCAGGCCGGGGCGGATATTGAGGGAGAACGCGTGCGAATCCCGCGGGGTCTGGCGCGCAAGCTGTGCCAGACGGCCCCTGAAAAATTTGTCCAGCACGCCCGCAATCCGGAACGGAATGTCGAAATCGGCGGCAGATCCCTGGTGCTGGCACCGGTTTACGGCCCGCCCTTCGTGCGCGACCTGGCTGGTGGGCGGCGCTATGCAACAATGGATGATTTCCGCAATTTCGTGCGCTTGGGCTACATGTCGAAATATCTGCATCATTCCGGCGGGACGGTCTGCGAGCCGACGGATGTGCCGGTGAACAAGCGTCATTTCGATATGCTGCTTGCGCATATGACGCTGAGCGACAAGCCTTTCATGGGGTCGGTTACGGATCCAGGCCGGGCCCAGGATTCGGTCGATATGTGCGAAATCCTGTTCGGAAAGGAATTTGTGCGGGAAAATACGGTCATGACATCGCTGGTCAACGTGAATTCACCACTGACCTTTGACAGCACCATGATGGGCGCGCTCGAGGTCTATGCCAGAAACAATCAGGCCTGTATCATTTCGCCCTTTATTGTCGGGGGGGCGATGGCGCCGGTTACGGTTGCCGGAACGCTGACCCAGGTTCTGGCCGAATGTCTGGCGGGCATCGCCTACAGCCAGTTGATCCGCCCCGGTGCGCCGGTGATTTTTGGCTGTTTTGTCACCTCGATCGACATGAATTCCGGGGCGCCCACCTTTGGTACGCCGGAAGCTTCACAAATCCTTTACGGGGCAGGGCAACTCGCCCGCCGGCTTAACCTTCCGTTCAGATCTGGCGGTGGGCTGTGCGGGTCAAAACTGCCCGACGCGCAAGCAGCCTATGAAACGGCCAATACCCTGAATGCGGCACTGCTGGGTGGGGTGAATTTCATGTTGCACGCCTGTGGCTGGCTGGAAGGCGGGCTGGTTGCAAGTTTTGAAAAGTTCGTGATGGACGCGGATCAGCTGGGCATATTGCAACGGCTGGCCGCCGGCGTGGACATCAGCGAAAACGGTCAGGCTCTGGATGCCATCCGTGAAGTGGGGCCGGGCGGGCACTATCTGGGGTGCGCGCACACGCAAGGCAATTTCAAGGATGCATTCTGGCGGACGGGTTTGCTTGATTACAAACCCTTTGAGACATGGGACGAAGAGGGCGCGCGTGATACGGTCATATTGGCCAGCGAACGCGTGGCAAAACTGTTGTCGGACTATGTGCAACCCGCGCTGGACCCGGCAATCGCTGCGGCACTGGAGGAATATGTGCAAAACAGGAAAGCGGCGATGCCAGACGCTTTTGTCTAGGGCGCAGACCTGTAAATATCACGCCACTGGCGGAATCTCCTCAAATATCAATGGGTTGGAGCGCGCCGGAACAGTATTTCTATTTCAAGGCGTTGCAACGCATTCAGGGGGGCAAATCCGCCAATCCTCCGGGCGCCCCGGACACTTCATCTCAGGCACCCTGGCCGGGCGCGACTGACGGGTGATCACCTACATCTGTGAACGCCGTTCGCGCAGGATATTCGCTTCGGCCATCATCGCAGACAAAACTTCCACATGACGGGTGATGCTGTAACTTGCATCCCCCGTCAGCCGCTTGTCTTCCATTACCTGCTCAAGGTTCATCAGGTGCGCTATTGTTTTGCCGGTACCCAGTGGCGGGGCAGACCGCAGCAGTCGCCGGAGAGACGTTTTCCGGTTATAGTCATCCACCCCTATCCGAGCGGCCTGAATCAGCAAACGCGGGCGGCAGATGGATTCCATAAGGCTAAACAGATCTTTCATTCGGTGATTCCTCAGGTTGAATGAAACACATTCTTGCACAATCATTGCGGGTGTTGCGTTCTGTTGCATTTGCGCGAACGCTGCTTTCAGAAAAGTTTAGGTTTTGGGAACAATTATGTTCATCGTCGTGGTTGTTAACTTCTGCGTAACCAAATTCCATTCACGTTTGTGAACGTGTGGTTCAGGCATGTTTTGTTTCAAGAAGGGGCGTATGAAATGGGTAAACCCGAAGTGGCAACAATGGCTTTTGAGCTTTTGCCAGATTGGGTTCCGATTACAGCCACCCGCTATCTTCTTCATACCGAATTCGGGCTTTCTATCCGCGCGCTTGCGCGTTGGTCCGGGTGCCATGCATCGACGATTCTGAGACAGGTACGCAAGTTTGAAAACAAGCGCGACGATTTGCTGGTTGATGAGGTCCTCAAGCGTTTGGGACATCAGCAACTGGCCTCCTGTGCCCCAGAGAACAAGGAAACTTGCGCAATGAACGTCCAAATCCGCACCAGCAAACTGACCCCGACCGACAAGACCTTGAAGCGGGAAGCCTGTAGAATTTTGCGCCGGTTGAGCGAGTCAGGTTCGGTTCTGGCCGTCGCAAAGGATATGGAAAAGGCTGTTGTTGTTCGCGAACTGCCGGGTGGAAAATCAACCCGTACGGCGGTTGTGGACCGTGAAATCGCGCAGGCGATGGCGCTGAAAGAGTGGATTACTTGCAAATCGCGCGGCCGCATTGCACGTTATGTGATATCCTCTGTTGGTCGTTCCACCCTGAAAAGACTGCTCGCGGAGGGAAGCGAAAGCAGAGGCAGGACGGGTGAAAGGAGTGCGCAATTTGCGGACCAACATCGGGAATGGGGGGTGAAATCCGTTATGGAGGAAGGCAGCCACTCACCACGCAGCCTGCGATACAATGTTGCGGAATCGCCCCTGGCGGCCCTTGCGCGACGCAAGGATAAATCCGGCAAGCCCTTTCTGAGCGATGAACTGGTGGCGGCAGGGGAACGGCTGCGCGAGGATTTTGAAACCGCGCATATGGGGCCGCGAGTCGCCCAGAACTGGGAGCGGTTTCTGACGTCGGGGGACCGGGGAAACTTTTCAACATCCGGCGGCCCGGCAGATGGGCCGACGGCCGCCCGTAACCGGGTCAGGGCGGCATTGCAGGATCTGGGGCCGGGGCTGGGGGATGTCGTTTTGCGCTGTTGCTGTTTTCTGGAAGGCATGGAAGTTGCGGAAAAGCGTATGGGCTGGTCGGCCCGCTCCGGCAAGATCGTGCTTCGGATAGCCCTGCAGCGTTTGCGCCGGCATTACGATGATACCTATGGGCCGCATGGCCCGATGATCGGTTGACAAAACAGGGCCGCCCGGAAAGAGCGGCCCTTTTCGTTTTCTTCGCGTAAAGCTCTATTCGGCGGAAACGTTCGGCGCGGGCTCAGCCCTCGTCGGGCCCGCCTTGAACACAAAACCGGCCAGGGCACCCCCGGCGAGGGGGGCCAGGATGAACAGCCAGAGCTGTGCAATCGCATGCCCGCCGGCAAATAGCGCCGGGCCGATGGAGCGGGCCGGGTTCACGGAAACACCTGTTACGTTAATGCCGACAAGGTGGATGCCGGTCAAAGTCAGGCCGATGGCAAGGCCGGCCATGGCGGCAGGCGCGGTTTTTTGCGTCGCCCCCAGTATCACCGTCACAAACAGAAATGTCGCGACAAATTCGAAAACCAGTGCGGAAAAAGCGCCGTACTCTCCCAGGTATCCGGCGCCATAACCATTTTGGCCGAGGCCGTTTGCGGAAACCGAGTATTCCGCATTGCCGCTGGCAATGATCAGAACAAACAGGGCCGCGATGATGGCGCCGACCGTTTGCGCAATGGCATATCGGATGAATTCACCTTTTTCCATGCGCCCGGCAGTCACCATGCCCAGTGAAACAGCCGGGTTCAGGTGGGCGCCGGAAATGGCGCCAATGGAATAGGCTGCCGCCACAATCGAGATACCGAAAGCGAATGCGATGCCCAGCATTCCGACCTGTGCCCCCATCAAAACGGCGGTTCCGCAGCCGAAAAATACCAGTATGAATGTTCCCAGTGCTTCTGCGATCATCTTCTTCATTACAATCCCTCCTTGTTACATTTTGGCGTTTGGGCACGCCAAAGTTTACCTGTTATCAGCCAGGGATCCGAAATAGAGGTGGCCCTTTGCCAGACAATGGATTATCGGAAGGAAGAGCCGCATTTCAGGGGAATAACCGATGAGAAACCTCAAAATCCCGTCGCAGCGCCATCCGGAAAAGGCGCACAGGTCCGACAATGCCCAGCCCAAGAAACCGGCCTGGATCAGGGTTCGCGCGCCGGGCGGCAAAGGATATGCGGACACACACAGGATAATGCGAGAGCATGGTCTCGTCACAGTCTGCGAAGAGGCCGGCTGCCCGAATGTCGGTGAATGCTGGAACCAGGGGCACGCAACCATGATGATCATGGGGGAGGTTTGCACGCGGGCTTGCAGTTTTTGCAATATTGCCACCGGCAAGCCGCCCGAGGATCTGGATGTGTTCGAACCCGGACGGGTGGCTGATGCGGTAAAAAAGCTGGGGCTGAATCACGTTGTGATCACCAGCGTTGACCGGGATGATGTAAAGGATGGCGGTGCCGAACATTTTGCCCGGACCATACGCGCGGTGCGGCGCCAGTCTCCGCAAACCACCATCGAGGTGCTGACACCGGATTTTCTGAAATGCACACCAGATGCGCTGGAAACCGTCGTTCGGGCCAAACCGGATGTTTTCAATCATAACCTTGAAACGGTGCCTGGGCTTTATCCCGAGGTACGGGCCGGGGCCCGCTATTTTCACAGCCTGCGCCTGCTGCAACGGGTCAAGGAACTGGATCCGTCAATGTTTACCAAGTCCGGCATCATGGTCGGGCTGGGGGAAAACCGTCTGGCAGTGTTGCAGGTGATGGATGACATGCGCGCCGCTGATGTGGATTTTCTGACCATAGGTCAGTATCTGCAGCCAACGCCAAAACACCACGCGGTCGAGCGGTTCGTGACTCCGGAAGAGTTCGCATCCTACGAAAAGGCCGCCTATGGCAAGGGTTTCTTGATGGTTTCTGCCACGCCACTGACGCGATCCAGTTATCATGCCGGCGATGATTTTGCCCGTTTGCGGGCGGCCCGGCAGAAAAAACTGAGCCAGATCTAGGTCTACGCCCTAGCAAGCTTTGGCCGATGGATGATTTTTTCACCGCTCGACCGCCCTGCTGTGCTAATTTGGGGGCAATACCTTTTTACGGAGGAGTTTCCAGATGCGCATTTCCCTGCTTTTCGGCCTGTTTTTGTCTTTTTGTGCTCCGGCTTATGCCGATGCGCTTGATGATGCGCGCATGGCCTATCTGAAAGGCGATTACGCAACCGCCCTTTCCGTTGTCAGGCCTGCAGCGGAGGAAGGGAATCCGATGGCGCAGAACCTGTTGGGGGATGCTTATGACCGGGGAAATGGGATAAAGAAGGATGCGGCAGCGGCCTTGGAATGGTGGAAGAAAGCCGCAGACCAGAACTATCCCAAGGCCATGTACAATCTGGGACGTCTATCAATGAATGGTGCCGATGGGGTGCCGCAGGATTACCTGACAGCCTCTGAGATGTTCACGGCTTTGATGCAGCAGAACTATCCGGAAGCCTTTACAAATTATGGCCTGATGCTGGAGGAGGAACTGATTGACGGCGCCACACCGGAACAGGCGGCGCAAGTCTACCAGAAGGGGGTTGATCTGGGCTCGATCCATTCGGCGCATAACCTTGCAAACATGTATCGCGAGGGCCGGGGTGTTCCGGAAGATATGGCGAAAGCCAGAGAACTGTACCGTCTGGCCGCGCAGGGGGGGCTTCCTCTGGCGCAGAACAATCTTGGCGCCATGTATGATGAAGGCATGGGCGGAGAAGCCGATCCGGTTGCGGCCTATGCCCTGTACCGGCTGGCGATGCAAGGCGGTCTGGCGCGGGCGGCGTATAATCTGGCGTTTCTCAGTTCTGAAACCAAGGGGTTCTGGCAGAACCCGGTTCTGGCCTATGCCTATTGCCTGAAGGCGCTGGATATGGCTGAAGCCGGGGAAAGAGCCGGGTTTGAGGAAGATTGCAGTGCGCTCAGTGAATATCTTTCACCGGAAGAAATCACGGCCGCGCGGGCCCAAGCCAAGACGCTTTAGATTTTTCCCTGTCTTGCCTTTCAGGCTTAGGTCAGGACCTGTTCATTTTGCCCAATGGTTTGACAGATTTTGTGCTGGCCTGGTGCGATGACGCAGTCATTGTGGTTATTTCAGGAGCCTGCAGCGCTGCCCCGGCCTAA